>NZ_AKJR01000019.1:0-23192 GCF_000282235.1 Pseudomonas sp. GM24
ATGCGTTCCAATGTAGGAGCTGCCGCAGGCTGCGATCTTTTGATCTTGTTTTTAAGATCAAAAGATCGCAGCCTGCGGCAGCTCCTACAGGGGTGGATCGGTGTTTAGAGGAGGCTGATCGGGTAGCTGACGATCAAGCGGTTCTCGTCGAACTCGTTGTTGCTGAAGTCCCGGCGCATGGTCGAGTTGCGCCACCGGACGTTGAGATCCTTCAGCGCGCCGCTCTGCACGGTGTAGCCCAGTTCCGATTCGCGGCCCCATTCCTTACCGTCGGTGATCGTCCCGGTGTGCACGTTGTCGCCGCTGATATAGCGGTTCATCAGGGTCAGGCCGGGGATGCCCATCGCCACGAAGTTGTAGTCATGGCGCACTTGCCAGGAGCGTTCCTGCGCATTGTCATAACTGGCGTTGTAGCTGTCGTTGGCCAGCGTGCCGCCGCTGGTGCCGTTGACCCGCATCCAGGCGCTGTCGCCAGTGAGTTTCTGCAGGCCGACGTAGAAGGTGTTGCCGCCGTACTTCGCCGAGAACATGCCCGACCAGGTCTTGTTGTCGAGATCGCCGGCGCGGGCGCTACCATCGTCCTTGCCATAGAAGAAGCCGAGGTTAGCGCCGAGGGTCCAGTCGCCGAGTGGCTGGCTGTGAATCAGGTTGACGTATTGCTGGCTGTAGATGTCCTTGAGTTCGGCATTCCACAGGCCGATCTGTGTGCGTTTTTCGTTGAAAACGTATTCACCGCCCTGAAAGTTGAAGCGATCAGAGGTGAACGCCGCTTTGCCGGTCATCGACATGTCGCTCATGCTGCTGTCGTCGCGCGGGCTGTTGGCGCGGAACTGACCGCCGTAGAGGGTCAGGCCGTCGATTTCTTTCGAGGTAATCTGCCCGCCACGAAAGGTCTGCGGCAGCGAGCGGCCGTCGTCCGAACGCAGGATTGGCAGCACCGGCATCCACTCGCCGACCTTCACTTCGGTCTGCGAAAGCTTGGCCTTGAAGGCGACGTTGGTGCGGCCGAAGTTGTCCGCTGGGCGTCCATCGCGATCCAGTGGCAGCAATTGGGTGCCGCCGGTGCCTTTGCCGCCATCGAGCTTCACCGAATACAAGCCGAGCACGTCCAGGCCGAAACCGACGGTGCCTTGGGTGAAGCCGGATTTCGCGTCGAGGATGAAGCTCTGCGTCCACTCTTCGGCCTTGCCCTGAGCTTTGGTCGGGTTGGTGAAATTGCGGTTGATGTAGAAGTTGCGCAGGTTCAGGTTGACCTTGGCCCCTTCGATGAAACCGGCCTCTTCAGCCGCAGCGGGCAGCGCCGCGCTGGCTAGGGCCAGGGCGATCAGACCGGGAAATGCGTAAGGCGCAGGGGAGGTTGTCATAGCTGGGGTCTCTCTTGTTTTTTTAGGGCGAACGGGTGCGCTGCGGCCGTTTTTTACGGTGCAGAAATGCGATGAATTCAGGGGGTGAAGCGACGGCGGTCAGCCGGTCGGAGCAGGGCGCGGGAGCATGGTGTCGAACCTGTTGTTATTGGTTTTGTTGATCGAATGGTGCGGGGGACGGTGGTGGGGATTCAATCGGCGGAAGCGGTTTTTGGGCGATTATCGAACGCAAGATTTGCTCGGGGTTTTGGGTGAATGGGAGGGCCTCATCGCTGGCAAGCCAGCTCCCACAGGTTTTTGTGTCGTTCACAATGTTGGGTACACCACAGAACATTGTGGGAGCTGGCTTGCCAGCGATGGGGCCAGCCCAGACACCACAACTTTCAGACAGGCAACAAAAAGCCCACCAATCGGTGGGCTCCTTGTGTTCACCTGATGATGATCAGAACAACTTCATCTTCGGTGCTTCTTCTTTCAGCGGTTCGTTCTGCGCGGTTTGTGCATTCCAGCCACCGCCCAATGCCTTGTACAGGTTGACCGCACTGGTCAGCTGCGCGAGGCGGTCGGTGATCAGCGCTTGTTGCGCGCTGAACAGCTGACGCTGGGCATCGAGGAAGGTCAGGTTGCTGTCGACACCGATGCGGTAGCGACGCTCGGCCAGGCGGTAGTAATCCTGGTTGGCCTGCACGAAGTCACGCTGCGCTTGCAGCTGTTCGGTGTAGGTCTGGCGGGCGGCGAGGCCGTCGGCGACTTCCTGGAAGGCCGTTTGAATGGACTTCTCGTAGTTCGCCACGCCAATGTCCTTTTGGATCTTGGCGTAGTCGAGGCTGGCGCGCAGGCTGCCGGCGTTGAAGATCGGCAGGTTGATCTGCGGCTGGAACAGCCACGTCCCCGAACCACCCTTGAACAAACCGGACAGATCCGGGCTCAGGCTACCCGCGTTGGCGGTCAGGCTGATGCTCGGGAAGAACGCTGCACGGGCCGCGCCGATGTTGGCGTTGGCCGCTTTCAGGTTGTACTCGGCCTGCAGAATGTCCGGACGACGTTGCAGCAGATCCGAAGGCAGCCCCGGCGGTACGTCGCTGAGCAGGTCATCCGCCAGCGGCTTGGCCGTTTGCAGATTGGCCGGGATACCGGTGCCGAGCAGCAGGGTCAGGCTGTTTTCGTCCTGGGCCACTTGGCGGGTGTAACGCGCCAGTTGTGCCCGGGCGTTCTCGACCGAGGTGCGCGACTGCGCCAGATCCAGCGCCGAAGCGACACCGACTTCGTTGCTGCGGCTGGTCAGCTTGTAGCTTTCTTCGAAGGCACCGAGGGTGTCTTGGGTCAGCTTGAGCAGTTCCTTGTCCGCTTGCCAGGTCAGGTAAGCGTTGGCGACGCTGGCGACCAGACTGATCTGGGTGCTGCGGCGTGCTTCTTCAGTGGCGAAGTATTGTTGCAGCGCTTGCTCGCTCAGGCTACGAACGCGACCGAACAGGTCGAGTTCATAAGCGCTGATGCCGACGGTGGCGGAATACGAACTGCTGATCATCGAGTCGCCAGTCGTCGACGCGCGAGCCGGCAGACGTTGACGGCTGCCGCTGGCATTGGCCGAAACCGCCGGGAACAGGTCGGCGCGCTGGATGCGGTATTGAGCCGCATAGGCGTCGATGTTCAACGCCGCGACACGCAGGTCGCGGTTGTTTTCCAGCGACACCTGGATCAGCTGTTGCAGCGCCGGGTCATGGAAAAACTGCTTCCAGCCTTGCTCGGCAGCGGCCTGCGCCGGAGCCTGGGCCGGCGAGTACGCCGGCCCCTGCGGGTACTGACCTGCGACCGGAGCCTCAGGCTGCTGATAGTCAGGTATCAGCGAGCAACCGCTCAGCACGAAGGCGGCGACTGCGATGGAGAGTAGCGACTTGCTCATTGGCCAGCCTCTTTAGGAGTTTCAGTAGCCTCATCCTCGTCAGCGATTTTACGCTGGCCCAGGGACGAAACCGTAACGAAGAACAGTGGGACCCAGAAGATCGCCAGGATCGTGGCCGTGAGCATACCGCCAATCACGCCCGTACCGATCGCATGTTGACTGCCTGAACCGGCGCCGGTGGAGATCGCCAACGGTACAACACCGAGGACGAAGGCCAGCGAGGTCATGATGATCGGTCGCAGACGCATGCGGCAGGCTTCAATCGCCGCATCCCGCAGGCTGCGTCCCTGTTCATGCAGTTCCTTGGCGAACTCGACGATCAGAATGGCGTTTTTAGCTGCCAGACCGATGGTCGTCAACAGCCCCACCTGGAAGTACACGTCGTTGGACAGACCGCGCAGGCTGGTGGCCAGCAGCGCACCGATGATCCCCAGCGGCACCACGAGCATAACCGCGATCGGAATCGACCAGCTTTCGTACAGCGCCGCCAGACACAGGAACACCATCAGCAGCGACAGGGCGTACAGCGCCGGCGCTTGCGAGCCGGACAGACGTTCCTCATAAGACAGACCGGTCCAGGAGATACCGACACCCGCCGGCAGCTTCTTGGCAATCGCTTCGACTTCGGCCATCGCATCACCGGTGGAGTAACCCGGCGCCGGAGAACCGAGGATCTCCATCGCTTCTACACCGTTGTAACGCGCCAGCTTCGGCGATCCGTAGATCCACTCGCCCTTGGCGAACGCGGAGAATGGCACCATGGTCCCGGCGCTGTTGCGCACGTACCACTTCTTCAAGTCTTCAGGGCTCATGCGAGCACCGGCCTGACCTTGCACGTACACCTTCTTCACCCGACCACGGTCGATGAAGTCGTTGACGTAGCTACTACCGAAGGAGATCGACAGCGTGCTATTGATGTCGGCAATGCTCACGCCGAGGGCCTGGGCCTTCTGATCGTCGATTTCCAGGTGGTATTGCGGCTCGTCGTTCAGGCCGTTCGGACGCACCTGATAGAGCACCTTGCTCTGCGCTGCCAGACCGAGGAACTGGTTGCGCGCTTCCATCAGTTTTTCGTGACCGATACCGGCGCGGTCCTGCAGGAACACGTCGAAACCGGTGGCGTTACCCAATTCCAGTACCGCTGGCGGGGCGAAAGCAAACACCATCGCGTCGCGGAAGCTGAAGAAGTGTTGCTGCGCACGCTGGGCGAGGGCGAACACGCTGTTGCTCGCGTCACGCTCGTCCCACGGTTTGAGCATGATGAACGCCAGACCCGAGCTCTGACCGCGACCGGCGAAGTTGAAGCCGTTCACGGTAAACACCGAGGCGACCGCGCCGGATTCTTTCTCCAGCAGGTAGGAACGCATTTCGTCGATCACGACTTGCGTACGTTCGGCACTGGAACCGGCCGGGGTTTGCACCTGGGCGAACAGTACGCCCTGGTCTTCTTCCGGCAGGAACGCGGTCGGAATACGGGTGAACAGCCAGATCATGCCAACAACGATCAGCAGATACGCCAGCAGATACGGGGCTTTGCGCGACAGCATGTTGCCAACGCCGCGCTCGTAGCTGCGAACGCCACGGTCGAAGTTACGGTTGAACCAGCCGAAGAAGCCTTTTTTCGGTGTGCCGTGCTCGCCTTTCGGAATCGCCTTGAGCATGGTTGCGCACAGCGCCGGGGTGAAGATCAGCGCGACCAGTACCGACAGGGCCATGGCCGAGACGATGGTGATCGAGAACTGCTTGTAGATCACACCGGTGGAACCGCTGAAGAACGCCATCGGCAACAGTACCGCCGACAGAACCAGAGCAATACCGACCAGTGCGCCCTGGATCTGGCCCATGGACTTCTTGGTCGCTTCCTTCGGTGACAAGCCTTCTTCGCTCATCACCCGCTCGACGTTTTCCACCACGACGATGGCGTCGTCCACCAGCAAGCCGATGGCCAGCACCATACCGAACATGGTCAGGGTGTTGATGCTGAAACCGAACGCCGCGAGGATGCCGAACGTACCGAGCAATACCACCGGCACGGTCATCGTGGTGATGACGGTGGCGCGGAAGTTCTGCAGGAACAGGAACATCACCAGGAACACCAGCACGATCGCTTCGACCAGGGTTTCAACCACACCTTTGATCGATTCGGTTACCACCGGGGTGGTGTCGTACGGGAACACCACTTCCATGCCTTGCGGGAAGAACGGCTTGAGTTCGTCAATCGTCTTGCGCAGGGCTTTGGCGGTGTCGAGGGCGTTGGCACCGTTGGCCAGTTTCACCGCCAGACCGGACGATGGCTTGCCGTTGAACTGTGCCGAGATGGTCGAGTTCTCACCGCCCAGACCGACATCGGCGACGTCGCCGACGCGCACTTGCGAGCCGTCCTGATTGACCTTGAGCAGAATCGCCTTGAACTGCTCGGCGGTCTGCAGACGGGTCTTGCCGATGATCGTCGCGTTCAGTTGCTGGCCTGGCAGCGCCGGCAAACCGCCGAGCTGACCGGACGACACCTGAACGTTCTGCGCCGAGATGGCGGAGCTGACGTCAGCCGGGGTCAGGTTGTACTTGTTCAACTTGGCCGGATCGAGCCAGATGCGCATCGCGTACTGGGCACCGAAGACCTGGAAGTCACCGACACCGGCGGTCCGCGAAATCGGATCCTGCATGTTCGACACGATGTAGTTGGACAGGTCGTCCTTGGTCATGCTGCCGTCACGCGATACCACGCCGATGACCAAGAGGAAGTTTTTCACTGCCTTGGTCACGCGGATACCTTGTTGCTGCACTTCCTGCGGCAACAGCGGGGTGGCCAGGTTCAGCTTGTTCTGAACCTGTACCTGCGCGGTGTCGGAGTTGGTGCCTTGCTCGAAGGTCGCGGTGATGGTCATGCTGCCGTCGGAGTTACTTTCCGAGGACACATAACGCAGGTTGTCGATACCGTTGAGCTGCTGCTCAATCACCTGGACCACGGTGTCCTGCACGGTTTGCGCCGAAGCACCCGGGTAGGTCACGGAGATCGCAATGGCTGGCGGCGCAATGCTCGGGTACTGGTTGATCGGCAGTTTCAGGATCGAAAGTGCCCCGACCAGCATGATCACCAGGGCAATTACCCAAGCGAAAATCGGACGGTCGATGAAGAATTTTGACATGGATTACTCCCCTTTGCCGCCGGCGGCTTTGTCAGCTGCCTGAGCGGGGGCCGGGTTCTTGTTGCCTACGTTAGTGGCTTCGGACGGGTTGACCTGAACACCTGGGCGCACGTACTGCAGGCCTTCGGTGATCAAGCGATCGCCGGCCTTCAGGCCGTCTTCGATCAGCCACTGGCTGCCGACAGTGCGGCTGGCCTTGAGCTGACGCAGTTCAACCTTGTTGTCGGGGCCGACGACCAGTGCGGTCGGAGTGCCTTTGAGGTCGCGGGTCACGCCTTGTTGCGGTGCCAGAATGGCGGCGGCGTTGACACCGGCCTGCAACTGGGCGCGGACGAACATGCCTGGCAGCAGGGTGTGATCCGGGTTCGGGAACACTGCACGCAGGGTCACCGAACCGGTAGTCGGGTCGACCGTGACTTCGGAGAATTCCAGCTTACCGTCGAGCTTGTACTGGCTGCCGTCTTCCAGGGTCAGTTTGACTGCTGCCGAGTTTTCGCCGGATTTTTGCAGACGACCGCTTTCCAGCTCACGGCGCAGTTCCAGCAGTTCAACCGAAGACTGGGTAACGTCAACGTAGATCGGGTCCAGTTGCTGGATCGTCGCCATTGCGTCGGCCTGACCATTGCTGACCAGTGCGCCTTCGGTGACCGAAGAACGACCGATGCGGCCGGAGATCGGCGCATAGACCTTGGTGTATTTCACGTTGATCTGCGCGCTCTGCAGCGACGCTTCCGATTCCATGCGGTTGGACACGGCAGTGTCGTATTCCTGACGGCTCACGGCCTGCTCGTCGACCAGTTGCTTGTAGCGGTCGGAGATCGACTTGGTCGAACGCAGGCTGGCTTCGGCGCTTTTCAGGGTCGCTTCATAGACCGCCGGATCGATCTGATACAGCTGTTGGCCGGCTTTGACATCGCCGCCTTCCTTGAACAGACGCTTGAGAATGATGCCGTTGACCTGCGGTCGAACTTCCGCAATACGGAACGCACTGGTGCGACCCGGCAGCTCGGAGGTGAGGGTAAAGGCTTGTGGTTGCAGGGTGACGACGCCGACCTGAGGCGGAGGAGCGGCCGGTGCCGCTTCTTCCTTTTTACATCCGCTGAGCAGCGATGCCAGGGCGACGGCAGTGACCAGAGCGGTAACAGCTGGCTTGAATTGCATGAAGATCCTCGGGTCAGGCGCGCAAAAAGCGCACAAGAAGTGTGTAAGGGTAAAAAAAGGATACCGGGTGGATAAGTAGCTTGCTAAGGAATATACTTACGTTCATGGTTGTTTGTAAATACCTTGGCGTCGTATCCACCCTGTTACAAAACTCGTCGCAAGGTTTGAAATTGTAGGCCGGGGAGCTGATCCGTGAGAGATCGCCCCCTCTTTATTCAGCGGATATTCAGCCATCCCTGAAACATCCTGTTTGAGGTTTTACTGTCATGGTCCGTCGTACCAAAGAGGAAGCTCAAGAAACCCGTAGCCAGATTCTGGAAGCGGCGGAGAAAGCCTTTTATGAAAGGGGCGTCGCTCGTACGACGTTGGCCGACATCGCGGCCTTGGCCGGGGTCACGCGCGGTGCCATTTACTGGCATTTCAGCAACAAGGCCGACCTGGTCCAGGCCATGCTGGATTCGCTGCGTGAGCCGCTGGATGAGTTGGCCAGGGCCAGCGAAAGCGAAGATGAACTCGATCCACTGGGCTGCATGCGCCAACTGCTGATTCATTTGTTTCATCAAGTTGCGCTGGACCCGAAAACCCGGCGTATCAACGAAATTCTGTTTCATAAGTGCGAGTTCACCGATGAAATGTGCGATTTGCGCCAGCAGCGCAGGGACGTCAGTCTCGATTGCAATGAGCGCATCGCTCTGACGTTGCGTAATGCGGTAAATCGCGGCCAATTGCCGGAAGATCTCGACACTGCCCGTGCGGCCATCAGCATTCACAGCTATATCGATGGCCTTCTGTATGGATGGCTTCTGGCGCCGGACAGCTTTGAGCTGCATGCCGAGGCCGAACGTTGGGTCGATACAGGGTTGGATATGCTGCGCCTGAGCCCCAGCCTGCGCAAATGAAACAAAATGCGTAATTGGCACAGCCTATGTCAATTGGCCTGCCTTTATATAGCTTCGCAGCGGGGCGAGTTTAAACGTAGCGAGCTACGCATTTTGTAGGGAATTTGTGTCTTCTGTGTGAATGAGTGTGAGCCGCTTGCCCTCACCCTAGCCCTCTCCCAGAGGTAGAGGGGACTGACCGAGGTGTTCTTTCGAGATACGCCGACCTGAGATATCAGGTCGAACTCCAGATTTGAAAGGCATACAGATCGGCTCCCTCTCCCTCTGGAGAGGGCTGGGCGGGCGGCGTTCCGATGAGGGTCTACGTACTCAGCCGCGCAATCGCTCTCCCGGCGAACACAAAAAAAGCCCCCGACTCTCACAAGTCGGGGGCTTTCGCGTTTCTGCGTGTTGCCTATTACAGCGTCGGATAGTCGATGTAGCCGACCGGACCCTTGGCATAGAACAGCTCTGGACGCGCATCATTCAACGGCGCATCCGCCTTCAAGCGCGCCGGCAGATCCGGGTTGGCAATGAACGGCACACCAAACGCCACGGCATCAGCCTTGCCGCTGGCCAGCCACTCATTAGCGCTGTCCTTGGTGAAGCGTTCGTTGGCGATGTACGGGCCGCCAAAGGCTTCTTTCAGTTGCGGGCCGAGGCTGTCGGCGCCTTCTTTCTCACGGGAGCAGATGAACGCGATGCCGCGTTTGCCCAGCTCACGAGCCACGTAAGTGAAGGTTTCTGCCAGGTTGTCGTCGCCCATGTCATGGGAGTCGGCGCGCGGTGCCAGGTGCACACCGACACGGCCGGCGCCCCAGACTTCGATCGCGGCGTCAGTCACTTCCAGCAGCAGGCGTGCACGGTTTTCCAGCGAGCCGCCGTAGTTGTCGGTGCGCTGGTTGGTGCTGCTTTGCAGGAATTGGTCGAGCAGGTAACCGTTGGCGCCGTGGATTTCCACGCCGTCGAAACCGGCGGCCTTGGCGTTTTCGGCACCGGTACGGTAGGCGTCGACAATGTCGGCGATTTCAGCGGTTTCCAGGGCACGCGGGGTTGGGTAGTCGGCCAGTGGGCGCACCAGGCTGACGTGACCTTTCGGCTGGATCGCGCTCGGTGCCACCGGTGCTTCACCGTTGAGGTACGACGGGTGCGAGACGCGACCGACGTGCCACAGTTGCAGGAAGATCTTGCCGCCAGCGCCGTGAATGGCTTTGGTCACGTTGGCCCAGCCGCGCACTTGATCGTTGGACCAGATGCCCGGGGTGTCCGGGTAGCCAACGCCCATCGGCGTCACCGACGTGGCTTCGCTGAGGATCAGGCCAGCGGAAGCACGCTGTACATAGTATTCAGCCATCAGCGCGTTCGGCACACGGCCTTCGTCGGCGCGGCAGCGAGTCAACGGGGCCATGATGATGCGGTTGGCCAGTTCGATGTCGCCGAGTTTGATCGGATCAAAAATAGTTGCCATGTCTACAACCCTCGTAGGTGAAAGTTAATCAGTTGGTAGCAGGGGCCAGATCGGCATTGCCGTTCTGACGGAAAGTAATCAGGGTCACCAGCAGAGCGAGCACGGCCAGCGCGGCGGCTGCGAGTGGCACGCTGGTCAGGCCGTAGCCGTGAGCGATGACACTGCCGCCGACCCAGGCGCCGAGGGCGTTGCCGACGTTGAAGGCGCCGATGTTCAGGGTCGAGACCAGATTCGGTGCGGCTTTGCCGAAGGTCACCACGTTGACTTGCAGCGCCGGTACGGCGGCAAAACACGCGGTGGCCCAGAGGAACAGGGTGATTTCGGTGGGGATCAGCGCGACGCTGGTCCAGGTCAGTACGGTCGAGACCACGGCCATGGCGATGAACACGCCGATCAGCGTCGCGGCCATGCCCTTGTCGGCGAGTTTGCCGCCGATGATGTTGCCGACAGTCAGGCCCAGGCCGATCAGCATCAGCGTCCAGGTCACGCCACGCGGCGACACACCGGTGACTTCGCCGAGCAGCGGGGCAACGTAGGTGAACAGGGTGAAGACGGACGCGGCGAACAGCGCGGTCATGCTCAGCGACAGCCAGATTCCGGCACCTTTGAGGGCGGCGAGCTCGGCGCGCATGTCGAGCTTCTCTTCGTCACGTTTGGCCGGCAGGAAACGGATCAGGCCGATCAGCGCAATCACACCAATGACGGTCACCGCCCAGAAGGTCGAGCGCCAGCCGTATTGCTGACCCAGCGCAGTGCCCAGCGGTACACCGAGGACGTTGGCCAGGGTCAGGCCGGTGAACATCAAGGCCACTGCCGAAGCGCGTTTATTCGCTGGCACCAGATTGGCCGCGACGACAGAACCGATGCCGAAGAACGCACCGTGGCACAGCGCAGTGATCACCCGGGCGAACATCAGCACGTTGTAATCGCTGGCAATCGCACAGAGCAGGTTGCCGACAATAAAAATGCCCATCAACGCCACCAGTGCTGCTTTACGCGGCAGTTTGGCCGTGGCCATCGCCATGAACGGCGCACCGATGGCCACGCCGAGGGCGTATCCGGTCACCAGCCAGCCGGCGCCGGGGATCGACACACCGAGGTCAGCCGCCACATTGGGCAGCAGGCCCATGATGACGAATTCGGTGGTGCCGATGGCGAAGGCGCTCAAGGCGAGGATGAGGAGCGAGAGGGGCATGCAGGTTTCCTTGTCGGCTGGCTGACGTTAAGGGTCAGAGCTCTTTACTGAGGGTGCTGAGGAACGCCTGGATCACGTCCTCGTTTCGTTTGAAAAAGTGCCATTGACCGGCCTTCTGGCTGCTGATCAGACCGGCGCGTTGCAACGTCGCGAGGTGTGCAGAAACGGTCGACTGCGACAAACCGCAGCGCTGATCGATCTGCCCGGCGCAGATGCCGTACTCGTGGTTGTGCAACTGTTCCGGAAATTCGTTCTTCGGGTCTTTCAGCCAGTTGAGGATGTCTCGCCGTACTGGGTGCGCCAGGGCTTTTATTATTTCGTCGAGGTCGAGGTTCATGGCAGGGTGCTCACAATGTGTACAACGCTATATCGCGATGTGGCGAAATATAAATCGTTAGATCGCGATACACCAATATGATTTTGATCTGACGCCAGCATAAATTGGTATATCGCGTTATAACGATACATGGGTGTATGGCTTATGGGCCGCAGTGCTAAGCTGCGCCCATGAACTATCTCGCACATTTACACCTCGGTGGCCAGCGCCCCGGGCAACTGCTCGGCAGTCTGTATGGCGACTTCGTCAAAGGCCGGCTGCAAGGGCAGTTTGCGCCCGAGGTCGAGGCGGCCATTCAATTGCATCGACGGATCGATGTATTCACCGATCGCCATCCGCTGGTGGATATCGCCCTGGGGCGGTTTTCCGACACGCGCCGGCGTTATGCCGGGATTGTGCTCGATGTGTTTTTCGATCATTGCCTGGCGCGGGACTGGCGGCTGTATGCCGATCAGCCGCTGGAGGTTTTCACCGCTGACGTTTATCGGGTTCTGACCCGCGAGCGGCAACTGCCCGAGCGACTGGCGAAGATTGCCCCGCACATGGTCGCCAATGACTGGCTGGGTTCGTATCAGGAATTTGAAGTGCTGGAGCAGGTGTTGCGCGGGATCTCGCGGCGACTGAGCCGGCCGGAGGAACTGGCGGGTGCGATGCAGGAATTGCGGCGGTTGTATGAGCCGCTCAGTGAAGACTTCCGGCTCTTCTACCCGCAACTCCAGGACTTCGCCCAATCCCCACCAACACCCTGAATCCCTGTGGGAGCTGGCTTGCCAGCGATGGCGTCAGCACATTCAACATTCGTGTCGGCTGGTCTACCGCTATCGCTGGCAAGCCAGCTCCCACAGGGGCCAAGGCGATTTCAGGATTTGTATTTCAGGCAGCGATTGCCGGACGCATTGGGGATTGTAGGGTTTCCGGAATTGCGCCAAACAACGCCTTCTGCACCGCCTGCTGCGCTTCAAACGCCAGCGCAGCACGCTCTCGTCCCTGACAGGCCATCGGCTTGAGCAAGTGCACTTCAACATCGCCGCAATCATTGCTGAACAGGCGCATCAGGTGCGAGAGCAGATCATCATCACCAATGAACGGCGCCAGCGAGTCGATTTCGCCGTCACGCAGATAACGAATCGCCACCGGTTGCAGCATCACGTCGGAATCAATCGCCGCCGCCAGCAAACGGCCGTGAAAGGTGCGCAGCGAACGGCCATCGGTGGTGGTGCCTTCCGGAAACATCAGCAACGCATGCTCGGTTTGCAGATGACGGGTCATCTGCTTGCGGATCAACTGGCTGTCGCCCGAACCGCGACGGATGAACAGGCTGCCGGCCTTCGCCGCGAGCCAACCGGCCACCGGCCAGGTGCGCACTTCGGCCTTGGACAGAAACGACAGCGGCGTCAGCATGCCGAGCAACGGAATGTCGGTCCACGACACATGATTGCTGACCCACAGCATCGGCTGCTTCGGCAGCTCACCGTGCACCGTCACCCGAAAGGGCAGGGCGTTGCTCAGGCGCGCCATGAAGAAGCGCGACCAGCGCTGACGCCGCTCCATCGAATGCGCCAGGCCAATGCGTTCAAACACGCCAAAGACGCTGGCCATGGTCAACCCCAGCGCCACCACCAGCAGCACCCGCGCGATCCGCGCGTATACGCGCAACCGGCTCATCACACGGCCGCCTTGAAGTGCTTGGCGTAGCGCGGGCAGAGTTCGTCGCGCTTGAGCAGGATAAACACGTCGGCGACCTGGAAATCTTCGTCCCAGCACGGCTCGCCGCAGATCTTCGCGCCCAGACGCATATAAGCCTTGAGCAGTGGCGGCATTTCCGCGATCACGTTCGATGGAATATCCAGCGTCGGCAGCGGATTTTTCGGCTCGGCGCGCAGGTGTTCGGTGCACAGATAACGTTCGCGCAGGCGCTGCATGATCGCGTGGGCCTGGATGCCGCCGTCCTGCATGGGGATGCTCGCGCAACCCATCAGATAGCTGTAGCCGCCCTGATTCAGCACTTCGGCCAACTCGCCCCACAACACCGCAATGGTGCCGCCGTTGCGGTACGCCGGGTCGACGCAGGTGCGGCCGATTTCGAGGATCGGGCCTTGCAGATGGGCGAGGCCGTGCAGGCTGAATTCTTCTTCGCTGTAGAACTTGCCGAGGCTGCTGGCGGCGGTGTGATCAAGCAAACGCGTGGTCGCGACCAAACGGCCGGTGTTCAGATCACGCACGCCGATGTGGCTGCAGTGAACATCATAATCATCCATGTCCAGACCCAGCTCCGCGCCTTTCAGTTTGGCGTTGAACTCGCCGCTGAAGACGTTGAAGCGCAGGGCCTGGGCTTGCTGCAGAGCCTCGGCGCCGATCAGGCGTTCGGCTTGCAGGCGGCGTTCATTGCCGGTGTCGCTGATGCGGGCGATCTGAGTCATGTGAATCTCCGTACGGGCCTTTAACCCGTCGTGGGTTGCAGCCGATCGACTTTCTTTATGCAGCCGTGTTGTGCAAAGTCAGGCTATGTAGCCCCGGTGTCATCGCCATGAACCTTTGGTGATGCTTATATGACAGCCCACAAGGAGCCTCTTATGCCCTGGCCAGATCTGCTGCACAGCCGTGACCGATTGCCCGCCGTTGCTGACCTGGCCGAGGGTTTTGCGACGTTGTTGCAGCAACTGGGCAACGTCACGCCGTTCGAATTGGCGGTCGCGGGCGGGCGGCGGATGGCGACCCCGGGGCTGGCGTTTCTGGTCGGTTATCAAGCGGCCTTGCGCATGTTGTGGCCGAGTGCGCCGCTGAGCCTTGGTGCGTTGTGTGCGACCGAACAGCGCAGTCTGCGTCCGTCTGACATGCACACGCGGCTGAGCGATTTGCGCCTGAGTGGGCGCAAGGATTTCGTCACGGCCGGCGATGCGGCGGACTGGCTGCTGATCGCTGCGCGCAGTGAAGCACCCGGCGAAACGCCGCGCTTGAGTCTGGCGGTGGTGTATCCCGGCGAGCCCGGTGTGACGGTAGAGAAACTGCCGGCGCTGCCATTGATGCCGGACATCAGCCATGGTCGGCTGCAGCTTGATAACGCGTTGTGCGAGTTGTTGGCCGGCGATGGTTGGGACGCTTACGTCAAACCGTTCCGCACCCTGGAGGACGTTTATGTGCTGAGCGCGATGACCGCGTGGCTGTATGGCGTCGGGCAGGACAGTGACTGGCCGCAAGCGCTGCAATTGCGTTTGCTGGCGCTGTTGGCCGGGTGTGCCGAGGCGAGCCGGCAACCGCCGAACAATCCCGCCGGACATGTGTTGCTGGGTGGGTTGTTTGCGCAGTTTGCGGCGCTGGAGGGGGAGGTGAGTCAGGCCTTGGCTGACGGGCCGGCAGAATGGGCGCAGATGTGGCAGCGCGATCAAGGGGTGATGCAGTTGGCCGCAGGGGCCAGGGCCAAGCGCTTGGCCAAGGCTTTGGTGGCGGGCTGAAGGGCCTCATCGCGAGCAGGCGAAGGCCTACAGTTGATCGAGTTTCGTCAGTTGAAATGCGATCCCCTGTAGGCCTTCGCCTGCTCGCGATAGCAATCTAAATAACACCGCATACTTGTCATAAACCCCGACTAGTCTCAGCAGGTTCTTTCCATGAGCCCCCACCATGTGCAAAGGCCTGTCGCTGTTTCTGCTGCTGATCACCTTCACCGTTCACGCCGAACAATGGCCGGGTGAAGAATGGCCAACCGGCCCGAAGGTCACCGATACAGAGGCGCTGGATCATTACGCCTTCCCGCCCCGCGATGACAGCACCCGCCAAGGCATCCGCACCGACGCGCTGCTGATCATCCGCGACGGCCAGATCATCTACGAACGCTACGCCGGCCCGACCACAGCACAAACCCCGCACCTGACCTGGTCGATCAGCAAAAGCCTGATGGCCAGCGTGCTCGGTGTGGCCTACGGCGAGGGCCTGTTCAAACTCGACGATCCGGCCGCGAAGTTTTACCCGTCACTGACCAAACACCCGGCGATAAAAATCGCCGATCTGCTGCACTGGGCCTCTGGTATCGATTGGCAGGAAGACTACGAATACGCCCCGCTGAAATCCTCGGTGGTGGCGATGCTCTATACCCGTGGTCATCGCGACATGGCTGCGTTTACCGCCGATCACGATGCCTACGCCGAACCGGGGCAGGCCTTCCGCTATTCCAGTGGCGACAGCAATCTCTTGGCGGCAGCGTTGAAAACGATCGTCGGCCCGCAGCGTTATGCGGATTATCCGTGGGAGGCGTTGTTCGGGCCGTTGGGCATTCGCCACGCTGTTTGGGAGACCGATGCCAGCGGCACGTTTGTCGCGTCGTCTTACGCTTACCTGACGGCAAGGGATCTGGCGCGCGTCGGGCTGTTGATGGGCCGTGACGGGCGCTGGAACGATCGGCAACTGCTGCCCAAGGACTGGGTCGACTTCAATCGGCAGCCCTTCGCCGGTTACAGGGCTCATCAGGACGAAGCGGTGCCCGGCGGCCAATGGTGGCTCAATCGTCCGGCCGATGGCGCCTTGTCACCGTGGCCCGATGCACCGCCCGACACCTTCGCCGCGCTTGGCCATTGGGGCCAGGCGCTGTACGTAATCCCCAGCGCCAACCTGGTGATCGTGCGCTACGCCGATGACCGCGACGGCAGTTATCGACACAACGAATTGCTCAAACGCGTGCTGAAGGCGGTGCGGCCATGAAGCGCTTTTTGCTGTTGCTGCTGGTTTTGCTGTTGCTGCTGGTTTTGCTGCTCGGCTGGGTCGTCTACGAGCGCGAAAATCTGTGGGCGTTCCCCGACATCATCAGCGCGTACACCGCCAAGGAATATTGTTCGTGCCGCTATGTGATGAACAACGATGCCGAGTATTGCCGTGGCTATGTCAAACAATGGTTGCCGACCAGCCAGTTCACCGATGACCCTGCCAGCAAAACCATCACGGTCAGCGGCATGGGCCGCAGCCACCGCGCCCAGTGGTTGAGCGAACGCTTGGGCTGCCGCCTGAACCCCTGAAAACCCGCAATCCTCCTGTGAACAGAGGCCCCTGTGGGAGCTGGCTTGCCAGCGATTGCGTCGGCACAGGCAATATTTGTGTGACTGATACACCGCCATCGCTGGCAAGCCAGCTCCCACAGGGATTTTCATCAATTGATAGATTTGCGGCGACCGAGTTTGCAATAACGGCATAGGCGGTTAAGGTTCGTGCAGGTTTATCGGCCCCACGAGTGTTCAATGTTCAACCGCTCCCTCTGTGCAACCCTGTCCAGCCTGCTGCTCGCCGCCGTCGCGCTGCCGGCGCAGGCCAATTGGTATCTGGACGGCGAGTCGTCGCGGCTGTCGTTCGTCAGCACGAAAAACGCCAATGTTTCCGAAGTGCAGCGCTTTCTGGTGCTGCACGGCAAGGTCGACCCCAATGGGCGCGCCGAAGTCGAAGTCGAGCTGGATTCGATCAACAGCGGCATCCCGCTGCGCGACGAACGCATGCGCAAGGAGCTGTTCCAGATCGAGCAATTCCCCGAAGCGACCATCACCACGCAGATTGATTTGCGCCCGATCAACGATCTGGCCCCCGGTGCGCAGCTGGAATTGCGCCTGCCACTCACCGTCAATTTGCACGGCAAACAACACGAATATCCCGCCGAACTGCTGGCGACGCGTCTCGATGATCGTCGTTTTCAAGTGGTCACCCTCGAGCCGCTGGTGATCAACGCTGAAGATTTCGATCTCGTGCCGGGGCTGGAAAGTCTGCGCAAACTCGCCGATCTGTCGGCGATCAGTCTGTCGGTGCCGGTGGGTGCGGTGCTGATCTTCACGGCGCGCTGACATGCGCGGCGCGGTGTTCCCGTGGCGGGATGGCAACCGGTTCGAACTGTTGATCGACGGCCCGCATTTCTTTCCGCGCATGCTCGAGCAGATCGCTGGCGCGCAGGAGCAGATCGAACTCGAACTGTATCTGGTCGAGGCCGGCGCCTGCGCCGAAACCATCGTGCAAGCGCTGGTGCTGGCGGCCGAACGTGGCGTGCGTGTGCGGTGCCTGTTCGATGATTACGGCAGCCTGGCGTTTACGCTCAATCTGCGTCAGCGCCTGACACACGCTGGAGTCGAACTACGTTTCTACAATCGCCTGAGCTGGCGGCGCTGGATCGGTAATTTCTATCGTGATCACCGCAAATTACTGCTGGTCGATCAATGTCTCGCGGTGGTCGGTGGCACCGGTGTCACCGATGAGTTCTGGACGCCGGGCCATGACAGCAGCGAATGGCACGAAGTGATGGTCGAGATCCGCGGCCCGCTGGTGATCGACTGGCAATTGCTGTTCGACCGTCAGTGGATCGCCAACCGTTATCGCCGCGCCTGGCGCCCGGCCGCGCATTTCGGTCTGCCGCGCCTGCCTCGGGTGCCGGACAAGGGCGAGGGCATGGGCCGCGTGGCGTATGCCGATGCCCGCCAGCACCGCGACATTCTGCAATCGCTGTTTCGCGCCTTGAACAGCGGACAAAAACGCATCTGGATGGCCACACCGTACTTCCTGCCAACGTGGAAAATCCGCCGTTCCCTGCGCAAGGCTGCTGCGCGCGGTGTCGATGTGCGGCTGCTGCTCACCGGGCCGCGCACCGATCATCCGTCAGTGCGCTACGCCGGGCATCGCTACTACCCACGACTGCTTAAGGCGGGGGTGCGGATCTTCGAATACCAGCCGTGCTTTCTGCATTTGAAAATGGTGCTGGTCGACGATTGGGTGAGCATCGGTTCGTGCAACTTCGATCACTGGAACCTGCGCTTCAATCTGGAGGCAAATCTGGAGGCGCTGGATCCGTCATTAACGGCAGCGGTAGAGGCGAGTTTCGTCAAGGACTTCGGGCTGAGTCAGCAAGTGAGTCTGGAAGAGTGGCGGCGCCGGCCGTTGTGGCGGCGGGTCAAGCAGCGGGTGTGGGGCTGGGTGGATCGGGTGGTGGTCAATCTGCTGGATCGCCGGGGATAGTTGCTACACCAAAAAAACACTGTGGGAGCTGGCTTGCCAGCGATGGCGGAGTATCAGTCAACAGAGATGTTGAATGTGCCGGCCTCATCGCTGGCAAGCCAGCTCCCACAGGTTTATGTGTTGCCTGAAAAATTACAGAAGTTCAAAGCTCTGCTGCGTCACGTCCTGGGAATCCAGGCCGATCTGCACGTTGAACTTGCCAGGCTCTGCCGCATATTTGAGCTGGGCGTTATAGAATTTCAGGTCATCCTCGCTGATGGTGAAGTGCACGACTTTCTGTTCACCGGCCTTGAGCATGATTTTCTGGAAGTTCTTCAGTTCTTTCACCGGGCGGATCATCGAGCCGGTGACATCCTGGATGTACAACTGCACCACGGTTTCGCCGTCGCGCTTGCCGGTGTTTTTCACCATGACGCTGGCGTCGAGCTTGCCGGTGGCGTTCAGGGTGGTCGACGACAGCGCCATGTCGCTCAGGGCGAATTGCGTGTAGCTCAGGCCATACCCGAACGGGAACAGCGGGCCAGTCGTGTCATCGAAATACTGCGAGGTGTAGTTGCCCGGTTTGCCCGGCGTGAACGGCCGGCCAATACTCAGGTGGTTGTAGTAAGTCGGGATCTGGCCCACGGAGCGCGGGAAAGTCACCGGCAGTTTGCCCGACGGGTTGTAGTCGCCGAACAGCACGTCGGCTATGGCGTTGCCGCCCTCGGTGCCGCTGAACCAGGTTTCCAGAATCGCGTCAGCCGACTGGTTCTCTTCGAGAATGGTCAGTGGACGGCCGTTCATCAGCACCAATACCAGCGGTTTGCCGGTGGCTTTCAGCGCGCGGATCAGCTCGCGCTGGGTTTCCGGGATGTTCAGGTCGGTGCGGCTGGAGGATTCGTGAGACATGCCACGGGATTCACCTACCGCTGCAACGATCACGTCAGCATCCTTGGCAGCTTTCACTGCTTCGTCGATCAGCACGTTGGCCGGGCGCGGATCGTCGACCACTTCCGGCGCATCAAAGTTGAGGAAGTTCAGGTAGTCGAGCACCTTCTTGTCGCTGGTGATGTTGGCGCCACGAGCGTAGATCAGGTTCGACTTGTTGCCGATCACCGAACTCATGCCATCGAACAGCGTCACCGATTGCGCAGGGCGCCCGGCGGCCGCCCAACTGCCCATCATGTCGATCGGCGCTTTGGCCAGCGGGCCGACCAGTGCGACTTTCGCGTCTTTCTTCAGTGGCAGCGTTTCGTTCTGGTTCTTCAGCAGCACCATGCTGCGACGCGCGACTTCGCGGGCCTCGGCACGGTGCAGACGGCTCTCGGCGTAGGTGTCGGCCGGATCATCTTCAGCCTTGCCGATGCGCAGGTACGGGTCCTTGAACAGGCCCATGTCGTACTTGGCCGCGAGCACTTCACGCACGGCGTTGTCGATGTCTTTCTGTTCGATCTCGCCAGACTTGAGCAGCCCCGGCAGCTCTTTGCCGTACAGGGTGTCGTTCATGCTCATGTCGATGCCGGCCTTGATTGCCAGCTTCGCCGCTTCACGACCGTCGCGGGCCACGCCGTGCTTGATCAGTTCGAAGATCGCACCGTGGTCGCTGACCGCCAGGCCTTTGAAACCCCAGTCCCTGCGCAGCAGATCATTCATCAGCCAAGTGTTGGCCGTGGCCGGAATGCCGTTGATCGAGTTCAGCGCAACCATCACGCCACCGGCGCCAGCATCGATCGCAGCGCGGTACGGCGGCAGGTAATCCTGGTACATCTTCACCGGGCTCATGTCGACGGTGTTGTAGTCGCGACCGCCCTCGACCGCGCCGTACAGGGCGAAGTGCTTGACGCTGGCCATGATGCTGTCAGCCGCGCTCGGGGTAGCGCCCTGATAGGCGCGAACCATGACGCCGGCAATGCGCGAGGTCAGGTAGGTATCTTCACCGAAACCTTCGGAGCTACGGCCCCAGCGCGGGTCGCGGGAGATGTCGACCATCGGCGCGAAGGTAATGTCGAGGCTGTCGGCGGCGGCTTCTTTGGCGGCCACGCGACCGGATTGGCCGATGGCATCCATGTCCCAGCTCGACGCGAGGGCCAGCGGAATCGGGAAAATCGTACGGTGACCGTGGATCACGTCGTACGCAAAAAACATCGGAATCTTCAGGCGGCTGCGCATCGCAGCGTCCTGCATCGGCCGGTTTTCCGGGCGGGTAATCGAGTTGAACGTGCCGCCGATATTGCCGGCAGCGATCTCTTTGCGGATCAGCTCGCGGGGCATTTCCGGGCCGATGCTGATCAGGCGCAACTGGCCGATCTTTTCATCGAGGGTCATCTGGTTCATCAGGTTGCTGATGAACGCATCCTTGTTTTCCAGGGGTACCGGGGTCGTGGCGGCCAATACTTGATGACTGGCCAGGCTGACGAACAGACCCAGCAAACACAGCTTCTTCATGAATAGTTTTCTCAAGGGCCCAAGCGGCGATGCAACGCCGGCCAGCCAAAATTTAGGGAGCGACTATTGTTGTTCGGGTACAGGCTCAAAGAAACAGAGCCAAAAACGGCAGCCGACACTTGGCCGCATGATCACGCAGGGCACTTTTTAGCCCATTGCCCCGTCGTAATCCAGCGACGCGGCCGATTATGCCCCAAGAGCCCGCTGAGAATGTTTCGCGCTCGGTTTTTATAATGATATGTGCCAAGGAGCATCACCGCGATGAATGTAAGCCCAACCAATCGCTCACGTTTGCAGGTCGCCACACTGCTGGTGCTGGCCACGCTGTTGACCGCGTGCGGCATCAACAATATCCCGACCCTCGACGAACAGGCCAAAGCCGCATGGGGCCAGGTGCAGAACCAGTACCAGCGCCGTGCCGACCTGATCCCCAATCTGGTGGAGACGGTCAAGGGTTACGCCAAGCATGAAGAGGAAACTCTCACGGCAGTGATTGAGGCGCGGGCGAAAGCCACGTCGATTCAGGTCGACGCCAGCACTCTCGACAATCCCGAGAAGCTCAAGCAGTTCCAGCAGGCGCAGGATCAACTAAGCGGCGCATTGAGCCGTTTGATGGTGGTCTCCGAGCGTTATCCGGACCTGAAAGCCAACCAGAACTTCCTCGCCCTGCAATCGCAACTGGAAGGCACGGAAAACCGCATTGCCGTGGCACGCCGCGATTTCATTCTGGCGGTGCAGAAATACAACACCGAGATCCGCACCTTTCCCGGTCGCCTCTGGCACAGCGTGATGTACAGCGATCTGCCGATCCGCGAAACCTTCGAAGCCACCACGCCCGGCGCGGAAAAGGCCCCGGAAGTGAAATTCTGATTCGAGGTTGTCCATGCGCGTGTTGAAAATGGGCCTGGTGTTGGTGCTGTGGGTATTAGCCTTCAGCGCCCACGCCGAGTTGACGTTCCCGGCGCTGAGCGGGCGGGTGGTGGACGAAGCGCAGATGCTCGAGCCATCGGTGCGTGCGCAACTGAGCCAGCAGTTGCAGGCCCACGAGCAGGCGACCGGCGAGCAGTTAGTCGTGGTCACGCTGCCGGATCTGCAAGGCACAACCATCGAGGACTTCGGCGTTCAGCTCGGTCGACATTGGGCCATCGGTCAGAAGGACAAGAACAACGGCGCGCTGCTGATCGTTGCCCGTGACGAGCGCAAACTGCGCATCGAAGTCGGTTATGGCCTCGAAGACCGGCTGACCGACGCGCAGACTTCAGTGATCATTCATCAAGTCATCACTCCTGCATTCAAAAGCGGCAACTTCAGCAAAGGCATCAGCGACGGCGTCGCGGCGATGCTGGTGGTGCTCGGTGGTAATCCGCTGGATGAGCCATCGACGGTTTATGAGTCCAGTGGTGATCCGTCCGATGATTTCATCTCGCGGCACCCGGGATTGTTCGTGTTTTTGGTGATGTTGTTCATCCTGACGGTGTTTGTCTGCCAGATGCTCGGTATCCTGCCTGCCGGCCGGGGTGGCTCCGGAGGAGGGGGCGGTTTTGGCGGCGGCGGTGGAGGCGGGGGCTTCAGCGGCGGCGGGGGCAGTTTCGGCGGCGGTGGTTCGTCCGGCGGCTGGTGAAATCAGAAGAATAATGAGCAGGCACTTTTCAACATGGCACTACTGACCGAACACGAACAACGCAAAGTCGCCGAGGCGATTGCCCGGGTCGAGCGCGACACCGACGCCGAACTGGTAACGGTGCTCGCGGCGCGCGCTGATGACTACGCGTACATCCCGCTGCTGTGGGCGAGCCTGTTGGCGCTGGTGGTGCCGGGCGTCGTGCACTACCTGACCGGCTGGCTGACCCTGCGCAGTCTGCTGCTGGTGCAATGGGGCGCGTTTATCGTGCTGTGCCTGCTGTTTCGTTTGCCGAAAATCACCACCCATCTGATTCCCCGCCGCGTACGGCACTGGCGCGCGTCGAACCTGGCGCGGCGGCAGTTTCTCGAGCAGAACCTGCACCACACGGTGGGCAGCACGGGAATGCTGATTTTTGTGTGTGAAGCTGAGCGTTATGTGGAGATTCTGGTGGATGAGGGGATTTCCAAACGGCTCGATAATAAATCCTGGGATGCGATTGTCGCGGCGTTTACCGAGCAGGTCAGGCAGGGGCGCACGCTGGAAGGATTTGTGACGTGTATCGAGGCGTGTGGGGAGTTGCTGAAAGTGCATGTGCCGGTGACGCAGGTGAGGAATGAGTTGCCGAATCGGTTGGTGGTGTTGGGCTGAAGTACTTTTTTCCTGTTTTAGATCCAAACCCTCATCGGAACGCCGCCCGCCCAGCCCTCCCGAAACGTCGGA
>NZ_AKJR01000020.1:0-91423 GCF_000282235.1 Pseudomonas sp. GM24
CAGGGTCTGAGTTCGACTCCGGACTTTCAGATCGGTGCAGCCGGATCAGGCAACTCGGTCAGTTCCCTCTCCCTCTGGGAGAGGGCTAGGGTGAGGGGGCTCTTGAACTTGCCACACAAAACTTGATCAGTTCCTTACAGGTTCAGCCAAGGGAGATCGGAGTTTTGGGCAAGTTCAGGATCGCCATTCTGCTGGGAGCACTGCTGTTTCTCGGCGCCAGTGAAATCGACGCCGCCGCATTGCCGGGCGTCCCGGCCGCCACCGAAGAAGCGGCTAAACCCGAACCGATTGTGCAGGGCGGGCTGCTCGGTGCGATCAGTTCGAGCATCGATGATGTACAAGACAAACTCGATCTCAACGAACACCTGGTCGATGCCTGGCGCCTGCGCGCTGATCGCGCCGCCGATGAAGTGGACAAACTGGTCAACCAGCCGTCGAATCGCTCGGGCTGGAGCGTCGCCGGGGATTTCCTCTCTTTGTCCGGCACTTGGCTCGGCAGTTTCGCGCTGCTCACCGTGCTCGGCAGCCTGTTGACCAAACGCCTGCGCGAGGGTCGCTGGTTGCGCACCCGTCAGCGTAGTCAGGATCTGATTGGTTACTTGCTGCCTTACACCATTCCAGCGCTGATCTGCCTGCCGCTGACCCTCTACGTCAGCCATTTTCTGCAAGCCTCGGTGGGACGTGCGCTGGCGCTGTGTCTGGCCTACGCCACCAGCAGCGGCATCTTTTCCACCTCGATGTTGTTGTGTGTGGTGGTGATGTTCAACGTCGGCCACAAACGTCCGGCGGCGCGGATCATCCGTAATTACTGCCCGCGACCGCTGTTCCTGATCGGCTTTCTCGCCGCCCTCAGCGATGCGCTGACCAGCCCGCAGATCGCCCGCCAACTGGGCGGCAATATCACCAGCAGCGTCGCGGTATTTACCGGCCTGATCGCCTCGGTGATTTTCGGTCTGCTGGTGATTCGCCTGCGTCGCCCGGTGGCGCATCTCATCCGCAATCGTTCGCTGAGCCAGCGCTTGAAACAACCCTCGTTGCAGGAATCGCTGCGAATCTTTTCCGGGCTGTGGTATTGGCCGATCGTGTTGATGGTGCTGGTCTCGGCGGTCAATCTGATCGGCATCGGCGAGGACAATCAGAAAGCCCTGCGCTGCGCGCTGTTCACCACGGTTTTGTTAATCGGCACGGTATTCCTCAGCACGATCCTGCAGCACTTGTTCAAGTCACGAAAGGCCGAAGCGATCCAGCGCAGCAGCGCCTACAAGGAACGTTTTCTCAGTCTGCTTCACGCGTTGCTGCGGATCGTCATCGCCATTGCCTTCATCGATATTCTCGGACGGATCTGGGGCGTGTCGTTGCTCGATTTTGCCCAGAGCAGCACGGTCGGAAGAGCAATCAGCAACGCGTTAAGCAGCATTGGTTTGATCTTCCTGGTGACGTGGTTGTTGTGGGTGGTACTCGACACGGCGATCCAGGAAGCGCTGAAGCCGCCGCTCAGCAAACGCGCGGCGCGCCAGCCGAGTACGCGGGTAAAAACCATTTTGCCGCTGCTGCGTAACGCGATCAAAATCATCCTCGTGGTGATCTGTGCGATCACCACCATGGCCAATCTGGGGATCAACGTCGCGCCATTGCTGGCCGGTGCCGGGGTGGTCGGGTTGGCCATCGGTTTCGGCTCGCAGCAACTGGTGCAGGACGTGATCACCGGGCTGTTCATCATCATCGAAGACACCCTGTCGATTGGCGATTGGGTGGTGCTCGATTCCGGGCACGCCGGTACAGTCGAAGGGCTGACCATTCGCACGCTGCGCCTGCGTGACGGTAAAGGTTTTGTGCACTCGGTGCCGTTTGGTCAGATCAAGGCAGTAACCAACCAATCGCGGCAGTTTGCCTTTGCGTTTTTCTCGGTGCAGTTCACTTATGACACGGATGTGGATAAAGCCATCGAGCTGATTCGAGAAACCGGTGATTCGATCCGCGAAGACCCGTTCCTCAAGTACAACCTGCAAGGGCCGCTGGATGTGTTTGGCGTCGACAAGATGGATTTGAACGGCGTGGTGCTGACGGCGCAGTTCCGCACGGTGTCCGGTGGGCAGTATGCGGTGAGCCGGGCGTTCAACCAGCGTTTGAAGAAGCTTGTGGATAACACCGCGACCGTGCATTTCGCGCAGACTTATCCACAGCAGGTTTTGTTGCCAAAGCGGGAGCAGGAGGGGACTGTGGTGGCGAGCGAGGTGCCGCAGGAGTCGCGGACTTAACCGGTGGATTTTTTGGTGTTGATGCTGACCTCAATGCCGGATCAGCTTGCTGCGCACCTGCTCCATATCAATCTGATCCAGCTCCAGCCAGAATTGTTGCTTGCCGGCAATCTCCGCCGCTACTGGCAAACCATCGCGATACACCAGCCGATTACTCACCAGCGCCGGCACTTTCACCCCCGGCAATAACGTCCCGGCCAGATTCAGCGGATCAACCCCACACACCGCTACCAGACTGCCGTCATGCGGCCGCCGACGGACTTCGCGCAATAACGGAATCGCCTCAGGCAAGGCAAACTGCTCCCCCGCCAAACCACTGACAAACCGCCCGCCACGAATCTCGCCCCGCGCTTCCAGCCGATGAAACGTACGCAGCAATTCTCGCCAACTCGGCAACCAGTCCGCTTCGCGCTCCAGCAAGCGCCAGAACACCACGCCATAGCGCCGCAACAAGGTCATCGCGACGTGCTCCAGCGTCTCGCTGTTATCCACAGCCGCGCCACGCCGCAACAACGCCCAGCGCCCGGCATCGTCCATCCCACCGATAAACGCCCCGCGCCCACGCCTACTGCTGCGCTGCTGGCGCTTGCTTGCCGGGGTGATCAATGCGCGCAGGCCTGCGAAGCTGTCGGCATTTACCAGGCCGGCGCCGACCAGCTCCTGCAAGGCGATCTCCAGCTCGGTGCGCAGCAGGTGCGCTTCATGAATCAGCTCATCGAAAAACAGCGCACCGTGCTGACTCAAAGCTTCAAATACCTTCTGGGTTTTCGGCGAGAGTTCGCTCACTGGGGTCTGTTCGGCCAACGCGCTCCACAAACCGACCTGACTGCGTGGCAGCAACACGATCGGCGTGCTGCGCAATGCCGTGCCACTGACTTTTTGCCGGGCACTGAGGCGCATCCACACCAGTCTGCCGTTGCGGCACAGGTCATCCAGCCAGCTCGGTGAATAGTCCTTGAGACGGGCCGGGAGAAGGTCGCTGTCCCACGCCGAAGCCGCCGCCGCGTAACCTTCGAACTGGCCGACAATCGCAGGCAATACGGCGCTGCCCTGACCGCGAATCGCGGGCGAAAGATGCTGCCAGTCGAACAGAAAGCGCATGAAATCCTGCAACGCCACCGGCTCGATTTCCCGGCGCAGGCGCTTGACCGTGTAGCGATGAATGCGCGCGAGCAGGTGCCGTTCGCACCATTCTTCAACGTTGACCTTGGGCGTGAACTGACCGCGCAGCACATAACCTTCGCGTTCCAGTTGCGCGAGGGTTTGATGGACTTGAGCGGTCGGCAGCGCGAGCGGTTCGGCAATCGCGGATAACGGCAGTGGTCCGAAGGCACCGAGGCGTGCGCGGATCACCTCGACCAGTGCTGCATCGAACGTCCAGATTTCAGCGAATCCCGGCAACGCCTCCAGCTCGGGTTGCAGAATCGCCTGTGGATAAAGCGCTTGCAGACAGGTCAGGCGTTCGCGGGCCAGCCACAAGCCATGCTCGGAGTCGATCTGCAAACGGCAGGCGCGCCCGCTGCGGGCCAGGGTTTCCAGCCATGCGCGCCAGCCTTCGTTCGCTTGCACTTCCTCATCGCTGATGCACGCCAGGCTCATCAGCGCCTCATGCATTTCGTCCACAGCGTTCGGCGTCGGCCAGGCTTCTTCACGCACGGCGGCAATCGCGTCCGCATCCAGTGCACCGAGATCATCGGTCGATTGCGGATCGCTCCAGCGCCGGTTGATCACCGCCTGAGTACGGCGTTCTTCCAGCGGTGCGTCGTCGAGAAAGGTGTACGGCCGCGCACTGAGGATTTCAGCGGCGAGCGGCGAGGGCGCCGGCAGGTCGCGGCTGATCAAACGCACCTCGCCACGCTCCATGCGCCGCAGCAGATTGAGCCAGCCTTCGCTGTCCATCGCCTCATGCAGGCAATCGTCCAGTGTCTGCTCGATCAACGGATGCTCGGGAATTTCGCGTTCACCGGCGAGGTTTTCCAGACAGGCAATCTGATCGGGAAACACGCTGGCAATCAGGTCTTCGCTTTTCATCCGCTGCAACTGCGGCGCAACTTTGCGCCCGCCGGTGAAACGCGGCAGCGCCAGCGCCACCCCGGCGTTCCAGCGCCAGCGCACGCCGAACAGCGGCGCATCAAGCACCGCTTGAATGAGGATGTGCTCGGCGCTGTTGCTGTGCAGGTAACGCCAGATATCGTCGAGTTCAAAGCTGTGGCTGGTGGACAGCGACAGCACGATGGCGTCCTCGCTGGCGGCAGCCTGCAATTCGAAGTTGAAGGTGCGACAGAAACGCTTGCGCAGGGCCAGGCCCCAGGCGCGGTTGATGCGGCTGCCAAACGGTGAATGGATGATCAGTTGGGTGCCGCCGGACTCGTCGAAAAACCGCTCCATCAGCAGCGTGTCCTGCGAAGGCAGGGCGCCGAGGGTTTGCCGGGCGCGAGCGAGGTATTCGACCAGTTGTTCGGCGCTGGCGCGGTTGAGGCCGAGGGTCTGCGTCAGCCAGTCGAGCGCCGGTTGCAGATCGCCGGGGCTGGCACCGAGTAGCTCGTCGAGTTGTGCTTGCAGACGTGCGACAGCGGATGACAATTCATCGCTGCGCCCCGGCGCTTCGCCGAGCCAGAATGGAATGGTCGGCGGCTGGCCGTGGGCATCTTCGACACGCACCTTGCCGGTTTCCACGCGCAGGATCCGGTAGGAGGTATTGCCAAGCTGGAACACATCGCCGGCGATGCTTTCCACGGCGAAGTCTTCGTTGACGCTGCCGATGTTCAGGCCTTGCGGTTCGAGCATGACGCTGTAGTCGGCGTTATCGGGAATGGTGCCGCCGCTGGTCACGGCGGTCAGTTGTGAACCGCGACGGCCACGCAAGGTGCGACTGACGGCGTCGCGGTGCAGGTACGCGCTGCGAATGCCTTGGCGACCGTTGTAGCCTTCGGCGAGCATGCTCAGCAGGGCCTGATAGTGTTTTTCGTCGAGGTCGCGATAAGGCGAGGCTTGGCGGAACATCGCCAGTAAGGCGTCCTCCGGCCATTCCTGACAACTGACTTCGGCGATGATCTGCTGCGCCAGCACATCCAGCGGCGCTTCGGGGATGTGCAGGGTATCGAGCTCGCCACGGCGCACGCAGTCGAGCAGGGCGGCGCATTCGATCAGGTCGTCGCGGGTGGTGGCGAACAATCGGCCCTTGGGTGTGCCGCCCACCTGGTGCCCGGAACGGCCAACCCTTTGCAGAAACCCGGCGATGGAGCGCGGCGAAGCAATCTGGCAGACCAGATCGACTTCACCGATATCGATGCCCAGTTCCAGCGAGGCGGTAGCGATCAATACCTGCAGTTCGCCGCGCTTGAGGCGTTGTTCGGCGTCGAGGCGAAACTCCTTGGCCAGACTGCCGTGATGCGCGGCCACCGCGTGCTTGCCGAGGCGTTCGCTGAGGTGCCGGCTCAGGCGCTCGGCGAGGCGCCGGGTGTTGACGAAAATCAGCGTGGTGCGGTGCTCGCGAGCGAGTTCAGCGAGGCGGTCGTAGACCAATTCCCAGACATCGTTGGCCATCACTGCCGACAACGGCACCGGCGGCACCTCAATACCAAGGTCCCGTGGCCGGGCGTGGCCGATATCGATGATCTCGCAGGGACGCTCATGGCCGACAAGAAATTGCGCCACGGCTTCGACCGGTTTCTGCGTAGCGGACAGACCGATACGGGTCAGCGGTTCGGCGCACAACGCCTGCAGGCGTTCAAGACTGAGGGCCAGATGACTGCCGCGTTTGCCAGCGGCCATCGCGTGGATTTCATCGATGATCACTGTCCGTGTGGTGCCGAGCATTTTCCGTCCGGATTCGGATCCGAGCAGCACGTAGAGTGATTCCGGTGTGGTCACCAGAATGTGCGGCGCCGATTTGCGCATGGCCGCACGTTCTTTCTGCGGGGTGTCACCGGTGCGCACGACGGTGGTGATTTGCAGCTCGGGCAGACCCATCTGCCGCAGTTGTCCGGTGATCCCTGCCAGCGGGTTTTGCAGGTTGATGCGAATGTCGTTGGACAGCGCCTTCAGTGGCGAGACGTAGACCACCAGCGTTTCGTCGGGTAGACCGTCGGGATTGTCCAGGCCTCGGTGGACGAGGTCGTCGAGCACGGCGAGAAACGCGGTGAGGGTTTTGCCGGAGCCAGTGGGCGCGGCGATCAGCGTCGAACGGCGCTGGCGGATCAACGGCCATGCGCGCGCCTGGGCGGCGGTGACCGTCGGGAACGTGCTGCTGAACCAGGCGCTGACGGCGGGGTGAAAGCCTGCCAGGGCCGCGTCCGTGGGGATGGGCAGATTCATGGCTTAAGTTATGCGGGCGCGGGTGGGAAGATGCAAGTACCGCTGGGATCTTCAGCGTCTGGTAGGGCCTCTTCGCTGGCAAGCCAGCTCCCACACGGACAAGCCAGCTCCCACACGGACTGACCAGCTCCCACACGGACTGATGTCGTTCATAGAATTTGTAATCAGCGCTGGACCCTGTGGGAGCTGGTTTGCCAGCGATGGTGCCAGTTGCCACGACACAAATCCCGGCGATCTACACTTTACGGATGACGGTTGCGCACTAAACCCGCAAAATGCAACGATTCCGGTAATTATCGACGACGGTTCCACGAGATCCGTCGCTAAAGCCATCGTTCCAATCAGACTGGGCCTGCTGACTCTATGCGAATGCGCCTTATGTTACTGGGCGGCGGAAATGCCCTTGGGCAGGCGCTGATTCGCCTCGGTGCAGAGGAAGACATCGGTTTCCTCGCCCCCCGCCCACCCGAAAACGGCTGGGATGCCGCGAGCCTGACGCAACTGCTCGACGACACCCGTCCCGATGCGTTGATCAACCTCGCCTACTATTTCGACTGGTTCCAGGCCGAGGCCGTCAGCGAAAGCCGCATGGCCGGGCAGGAACGTGCGATCGAGCGTCTGGCCGAACTGTGCCAGCACCACAACATCGTCCTCGTCCAGCCTTCCAGTTATCGGGTGTTCGATGGTTCGCGTGCCACGGCGTACAGCGAAAAAGACGAACCGGTGCCGCTGGGTCTGCGCGGTCAGGCATTGTGGCGCATCGAACAAAGCGTTCGCGCCACGTGCCCGCAACATGTACTGCTGCGCTTCGGCTGGCTGCTTGATGACAGCCCGAACGGCACCCTCGGGCGTTTCCTCGCTCGTGCCGAGCAGCCAGAAGAATTGCTCCTGGCCGATGACCGCCGTGGCAATCCGACCCCGGTCGACGATGCCGCGCGCGTGATCATTTCGGTGCTCAAGCAACTCGATTGCGCCGCGCCGCTGTGGGGCACTTACCATTACGCAGGCCACGAGGCGACCACGCCGCTGGCGCTGGGCCAGGCGATTCTGACCGAAGCGCGCAGCCTGCACGCTCTGGCCATCGAAGCGCCGACCGCCCAGGCTCACGCCGCGCGGCCGGACGCTAGCGAAGAGCCGCAACACGCCGTGCTGGCCTGCAAAAAAATTCTGCACACTTTCGGGATCAAGCCGCGCGCCTGGCGTGCCGCACTCCCGGGCTTACTGGATAGGTTCTACCGTCATGGCTGAAGGGACTGTTTTAATCACCGGCGGAGCCGGTTTCATTGGCTCGCACCTGACCGATGCCTTGCTTGCTCAAGGCCATTCGGTGCGCATCCTCGACGATTTGTCGACGGGCAAGCGCAGCAACCTGCCGCTGGACAATCCAAAGGTCGAGCTGATTGTCGGTGATGTCGCCGATGCGGCGCTGGTGGCCAAGGCCATGCAGGGCTGCAGCGCGGTCGCTCACCTGGCGGCGGTGGCGTCGGTGCAGGCGTCGGTGGATGACCCGGTGAAGACACACCAGAGCAATTTCATTGGCACGCTGAATGTCTGCGAAGCCATGCGTCTGGCCGGGGTCAAACGTGTGTTGTATGCCTCCAGCGCAGCGGTCTACGGCAACAATGGCGAGGGCGAGTCGATTGATGAAGACACGCCCAAGGCTCCATTGACGCCTTATGCCTCGGACAAACTGGCGGGCGAGCATTATTTCGATTTCTATCGCCGCCAGCATGGCCTGGAACCGGTGATCTTCCGTTTCTTCAATATCTTCGGCCCGCGTCAGGATCCGTCCTCGCCGTATTCCGGGGTGATCAGCATTTTCAGCGAACGTGCGCAGAAAGGTTTGCCGATTACCGTGTTCGGTGATGGTGAGCAGACGCGCGATTTCCTGTACGTCGAAGATCTGGTCGATCTGCTGGTGCAGGCGATCGAAAAGTCTGAGGTCGAAGTCGGTGCGGTGAACGTCGGCTGGAATCAGTCGATGAGTCTCAAGCAGATGCTTCAGGCGCTTGAATCGGTAGTCGGTGAGCTGCCGCCGATCAGCTATGGCCCGGCGCGTTCCGGTGATATCCGGCATTCGCGGGCGAACAACGCTCGTCTGCTGGAACGCTTCAAGCTGCCACAGCAGACGCCGATGAGTGTGGGTTTGGCGCGGTTGCTTGGTCGCTCCTGAAAAGAGCCCCTCACCCTAGCCCTCTCCCAGAGGGAGAGGGGACTGACCGTAGCGTTTGTGAGAAATGCGCCGACGTGAGATACCGGGTTGAGCTCAGATTTTGAAGAGCACACAAATCGGCTCCCTTTCCCCCTCTCCCTGAGGGAGAGGGCTGGGGTGAGGGGGATGATCCAACTCACGCTAAACATTTGCGGCAGACATGAAAAAGGCGCCCTTTGACAGGCGCCTTTTTCACGGCCGGAATATGTCGCTACTCCTGTGGCAAGGGGATGTTATCCCCCGATCAACTGCGTACGGTCGCCGTCAGTTCTATGCCTGCTCACCACCAAGCCTCATCCACCACCACGTGAACGTTCGATAACTCGACTTAGAACTTATAGCCCAAACCAACCATGTAGATGAACGGATCCACATCGACGTTGACCCGTGCGCGAGTGCCCGGTGCAACCGCGTTGTTCTCGACGGTGGCGCGGGTGTCGATGTCGATGTAACGCACTTGGGCGTTGAGCATGATGTTGTCGGTCAGCATGTAGTCGGCACCGACCTGCCAGGCCAGACCCCAGGAGTTTTTCGCCTTGAAGTTGCTGAAACCGTTGGCACTCGCTTCGCTGCCGACGTGTTCGTCATAGATCCAGGTGTAGTTGATACCGCCACCGACATACGGCTGGAACGGCGACTTCGAGTCCAGCGGGTAGTACACAACGCTGAGGGTTGGCGGCAGGTGTTTCAGGGTGCCGAGCTTGCCATTGGCCGCTGGCAGGGCAGTGCCTTTGAGCTTGACGTCATGCTCGAACGGCGTCGCCGCGAGCAGTTCGAGGCCGACGTGATCGGTGAGCATGTAGGCGAAGTTCAGACCCAGTTGGGTGTCGCTGCTCATGGTCGCCTTGCCGCCCAGATTGGTGCCGCTCAACGGACCCTGATCGACTTTGACGCTGGAGCTGTCGGCCTTCGGGTTGACGGTGATCGCACCGGCGCGGATGAGGATGTCACCGGCTTCGTGGGCGTGGGCGAGCGGGGCTGCGAGCGCGAGGGCAAACAGCGAGGCGCTGAGCAAGGACTTGTTCATGGGGGCTCCGAAAGGACGTTAGAAATGTCTGATGTCCTATGGTACGAAGCCAACTGATACGGTCTTTTGACTCAGCTCAATGAAACAGTGAAGGGGCGGGTTTCTGTGCAACCTTGAGGGCCCCATCGCTGGCAAGCCAGCTCCCACAGGTTCCGTTGGTGTTCACAAAATATGTGAACGACTCGATCCCCGTGGGAGCTGGCTTGCCAGCGATGGGGCCCTTACAAACAGCATAAAATTATCGGGATTCACTCCGGCAGCTCATACACATAAATCTTGTCGGCATCCATCTGATACCCGGCATCCGCTAGTTCGCTGCTCGACGCCTTGACCTGCAACGGTCCCTCGACCCAATACGGCTGATACAGCTCATCGAGCTTCACGCCCAACTCGCTTTTCACATGCACAATCTGGTTCGACGGCGGTGGCGGCACGTGGATGCAGGCGCCGAAATACGGCACCAGCAAAAAGTCTGTGGTGCGCCCCTCTTCATTGACTTCCAGTGGCACGATATAACCCGGCAAACGAATGTTCTGCCCGTCGAGTGCCTGCACCACCGGCGCGTCCGGCAGGTCCTGCTTCGCCGCTGGCGCGGACTCGGCAGACAACGCATCGCCCATCTTCGACAGGTCGTGCAGCGGCGTCATGTTCGGCACTTCCGGCGCGGCGTCCGGTGGAATCATTTCCGACCACGTCAGGTCTTTCGGCGCTGCTGCCCACACGGGCAGGGCGATCAGCAACAGCAGCGCGAGTGCAGCGCGGGGCATGGTGAACATCCTCATAAACGGATCGACAGGCCATCGGCCAGGGATTGGCGATAAGCGCGCCAGGCCGGCACGCTGCCCATCAGCAGCGCGGCCGCCAGAATGCCACCGAGCAGCGTCCATTCATACTCGCTCGGCCACGCCAGCGGCAGGTACAAACCGTAATTGGCCTGTACATAACCCTGCGCAGCGGCGATACCGATGTACAACAACGCAACGCCGGCAATCACTCCGGTCAGCGCCAGGGCAAACGCCTCTAGCACCAGCAGACTCGCGATATGCCACGGCCGCGCCCCGACCGAACGCAGAATCGCCATCTCGCGGCGACGCTCGTTGAGGCTGGTGAGAATCGCTGTGAGCATGCCGATCAACCCGGTCAACACCACAAACAACGAGACCACGAACAGCGCTTTTTCAGCGGTACTCATCAGGCTCCACAACTCTTGCAACGCCACGCCCGGCAGAATCGCCAGCATCGGTTCGCCACGGAATTCATTGATCTCGCGTTGCAGCGCAAACGTGGAAATCTTGCTGTTGAGGCCGAGCATAAACGCGGTGATTGCTTGCGGCGTCAGGTCCATGTTGCGTGCCTGATCGGCGCTGATTCGGCCGTTACCTCGCGCGGGTACGCCGTTATGCCAGTCGATGTGAATCGCCTCCATGCCGCCGAGGCTGATGTGCAACGTGCGATCGACCGGGGTGCCGGTGCGCTTGAGAATGCCGACCACGGTGAACGGTTTGTCGTCGTGCTTGACCAGACTGATCGCGGCCACGCCGTGGGCCAGCACCAGTTTGTCACCGAGTTTGTAATGCAGCGCATCCGCGACCTCGGCACCCAGCACCACTTCAAACGGGTCCGTCGCAAACGCGCGGCCGTCGGCCAGTGTCAGGTGTTGCTGGCGACCGTACTGGTAATGCTCGAAATAGGCTTCGGTGGTGCCCATCACGCGATAACCGCGATGGGAGTCGCCGAGGGACATCGGAATCGCCCACTTCACTTTCGGGTTGCTGGCGAAGTGTTCGAAGCTGTCCCAGCGGATGTTGTTGGTGGCGTTGCCGATACGGAACACCGAGTACAGCAACAGGTTTACCGAGCCGGAGCGCGCGCCGACGATCAGGTCGGTGCCGCTGATGGTGCTGGCGAAACTGGCTTTGGCTTCGGTGCGCACTCGTTCAACGGCAAGCAGCAAACAGACCGACAGAGCGATCGCAAATGCGGTGAGCAGAGCAGTAAAGCGGCGGTTGGCCAGGCTGGCCATGGCCAGACGAAACAGATACATCTCAGACCTCGGCAGACGTGGCGGCGCGATTGAGTTCGGCCAGGGACAGGTGACGGTCGAACAGTGGCGCCAGGCTCTGGTCATGGCTGACGAACAGCAGACTGGAACCGGCCTCGCGGCATTCGGCGAACAGCAGGCGGATGAAGTTTTCCCGCGCGTCGTAGTCCAATGCCGAGGTCGGTTCGTCGGCAATCACCAATTCAGGCTGGCCGATCAATGCGCGTGCGGCAGCGACCCGTTGTTGCTGGCCGATCGACAGCGAGTCGGCGCGGCGGCTGAGGATGCTTTCATCTTTCAATCCCAAGTGGGCGAGCAGGGTAGCGGCGGCTTGATCGACGCTGCCGTGGCGCTGTTTCGCTCGTTGCGCACGCAGTTTCGAGAAGTGGCACGGCAGCTCAACGTTCTCGCGCACCGAGAGAAACGGTAGCAAGTTGAACTGCTGGAAAATGTAGCCGGTGTGATCGACACGGAAGGTATCGCGAGCGCCGGCGGAGAGTTCGGTGAGTTCCTGGCCGAGCAGACGAATGCTGCCGCGACCGGGTTTCTGCACGCCACCGAGCAGGCCGAGCAGGGTGGTCTTGCCGCTGCCGCTGGGGCCTTTGAGGAACAGGGTTTCACCAGCTTCCAGACGAAACGCCGGGATGTCCAGCAGCGGCGGGTGACCGGGCCAGTTGAAGCCCAGGTCGGACAGTTCGATGAGTGCTTGGGTCATGGCACCAGTTTCATGAGGTGAACACATTTCCCCCTGTAGGAGCTGCCGAAGGCTGCGATCTTTTGATCTTGGTTTTTTACAATCAAAAGATCGCAGCCTCGTTTCACTCGCCAGCTCCTACAGGGGATTTACGGTGTGATCAGAATTTCAGCGCGGCAGCCTTGGCCGTCACTTCGGTACCTTGCTGGCCGCTGGCGCTGATCAGTTGTACCTGAATTTTCTGCGTCGCCGGGAAGGTCTTGAAGACGTTCGCCAGATCGAGGGTCTTCAGCGCGCCCGGTGTGGCGCAGTTGAACTGATAGTGCGCGTGGATTTCGCTGTGGTCGTGGTGATGCTCGTGGCCGTCCTTGTCCGCTTCATCGTCGTCATGATCATCGGCATCCGGCTTGTCGCCGAACAACGGGCTTTCCAGTTCCTGACTGACCACTTTGCAACCGGCAGCGGCGGGCAGGCTGAACAGGGCCAGCGGTTTTTCCAGTTGCGCGCGGGCGGCAGCGACTTTGGCCTTGTCGGCATCGCTGGTGGCGACGTGTTCGAAACCGACGAGGTTCATCGCCGGGCTTTCCAGCTCAAGCTCCAGGGTTTGACCATCGAGCGCCGCGTTCAATCGACCGACGCCGTGTTCATGCGCGCCGAGGCTGCCGTGTTCATGGTCGTGATCGTGGTCATGCTCATCGGCAGCATGGGCGATGGCCAGCGGCAACAGGGCAAACGGCAAAGCGAGCAGCAGACGACGCATGGCGGTCTCCGGGAAGTAAAGTGAAGAGTTTGTTATGTAATCTTATAACGAAAGTGCGCAGAGTTTGCCCGTGCGCTTGGCGTTGCACAAGTCCCGTGGGAGCATGCAGGTCAGAAAAGTGCAGGAGCGAACTCAATGTTGCGGATACGCGGAACCGTCGGCGAAGTGCCGGTGGACTTGACGGTGGAATTGGATGACGGCGATTGGGCGAAGCTCGGTTCAGCGCTGAATGGGCAGGCGCCGGTCGCTCAATCTGAGGCGGTCGCATCAGCCCCGGCGGCGAAACCGCTGAATCAGGACGATGCCTTGTGGCAGGTCGCCAAGGACCTGTTGCGCAAGGCCGGGCAACTGAGCGGGCCGGATCTGCTCGATCAGCTGGAAGCGCTGACCGGCAGCGCGGCAGCGGGCAAGCGCTTGCTGGTGCGTTTGCGCCATAGCTCGGACGTGAAAGTGGTGAGCGGCGGGGATACACCGCTCTACAGCTGGATCGAGTGAGTTGCAAAAGATCGCAGCCTGCGGCAGCTCCTACAAGGGTGTACACGATCCCAATGTAGGAGCTGCCGCAGGCTGCGATCTTTTGATCTTAATAAAGCGCAGCAAACATCTTGCGGCGGTACACCGTCACCAGCGGATGATCATTGCCCAGCAACTCGAACACCTGCAGCAAGGTTTTGTGCGGCAGACCTTCGCCATAGTTGCGGTTGCGGATGAACAGCTTCAGTAGTGCATCCAGCGCCGCGTCGTACTGCTGACGCGCCAGTTGCTGAATCGCCAGTTGATACACCGCTTCATCGTCCTGCGGATCTTTCGCCAGGCGCGTTTTCAGGTCGGCGGCATCCGGCAGATCACGCGCCAGGCCAAGGAATTTGATCTGCGCCTTGGCGCCGGCCAGTGCGGCTTTGTGCTCATCACTCTTGACCGCATCCAGCACGGTTTGCGCTTCGTCCAGCTCGCCGCGTTCAGTCAGGCAGCGCGCGTAGAGGATTAGCGCCTTGGCGTTAGTGTTGTCTTCGGTGAGCATCACCACCAGCGCCGCTTCGGCGTCGGCGTAACGACCGTCATCGAACAATGCCTGAGCCTGCTCGAACGGATCGGCCGCGGCCGGTGGCGGCATTTGCACGTGCGGCTCAAGCAAGGCACGCACGGCGGATTCCGGTTGCGCACCGGCAAAACCGTCGACCGGTTGACCGTCCTTGAACAGCACCACGGTTGGCAGGCTGCGAATACCGAAGCGGGCGACGATGTCCTGCTCGATATCGCAGTTGACCTTGGCCAGCAGCAACTCGCCCTGATAGCTCTCGGCAATGCTTTGCAGCATCGGCATCAGCGCCTTGCACGGCGCACACCATTCGGCCCAGAAATCCACCAGCACCGGTTTGTTGAAGGAAGCCTCGATCACCGACTGGTCGAAATCGGCCGTCGTGGCGTCGAAGATGTATGGCGTTTGCTCGCTCATGGGGGATCTCGTCAAAGCGTGGATGGGGCAACTATACGGCTTGGCGGGGTGTGGCCGGAAGCGGGGCAGATTTGAGAGGTGTATCGCTAGGCAGGACGCCATCGCTGGCAAGCCAGCTCCCACAGGGTTCTGTGTCGTATACGAAATGTTGGTTCGACTCGGTCACTGTGGGAGCTGGCTTGCCAGCGATGCTTTTGGCTAGCGCCGCGCGTGGTACAGGCTGACATGCCGAAATTCCTCAGGCTCCGCCAGATCCGGCAAGGTCATCGCCTCAAGCATTTCAATGCGCTCATACAACGGATGCCGAAAATCCCGAACCCGCGAATCCGCCACCAGCGCCTCGCGGCCACGGCTCAAAAACGCATCGAGCAACGGCAGATTCGCCCGGTCATACAACACATCCGCCACCAGAATCAGATCAAAGCGATCGGCTTCGGCAAAAAAATCCGTCGAATAACCCATCTCGACATCATTCAACGCGGCATTCGCCCGGCAGGCGGAAATCGCCAGCGGATCGAGATCGCACGCCACCACCTCCAGAGCCCCGGCTTTCACCGCCGCAATCCCGGCAATCCCGGAACCTGCGCCGAAATCCAGCACGCGTTTACCGCGCACCCACTCGGGGAACTCTGCAAGATAACGCGCCACCGCCAGACCGCTGGCCCAGCAGAAACCCCAATACGGTGGCTCGTGCAGAATTCGCTGAATTTCTTCCTGACTGAATTCGCGATCCATGTTGTCGCCATCGATCAGCCACAACTGCAAATCAGTGTCGGGCAAGGCACAGACCTTGAGTCTGGCGTCGCCGAGCAATTCACCCAGCGCCTGTTGCAGGTCGAGCGGTGCATTCATGGTGCTTTGACAAATTGCAGTTGGCCCAACGCCTGAGTGGTTGGCTGGCTGATGGTTTGCGAAGGCAGATGCAGGATCAACTGACCGGACTGGCTGGCGCGCCCGCGCAGTTCAACCCGCGCACCGGCGGGGAAGGCGTCCGGGTTGAAGCGCAGGCGGAACGGCAGGATCTGGTTGTTGCCGATCAGGCTGGAACTGGCGAGCAATTGTTGCGGGCGATCCTTTCCATCGATCACCAGCAGCGCCAGTTCGACTTCGGCACCGGCCGGCACGCCTTGCAGGGTGCCGCTCAGTTCGCGTTGATAGACCGGCAGTGGGCCAAGCTCGGCGGCCTCTTTGGCTTTTTTCTGCGCTTGCTGCGGCGCCGGGCCTGGCGTTGGCGGCTGAGGCTTGGGTGCATCGCTGCCACAGGCCACCAGCAGGCTGAAAAGACTGAGCAAAACGAGCGGACGTAACGGCATTGGATGCTCCGGCAAAATGAAATCCATGGATCAAACGATCATGCCGTTCTGTATACCGCAAAGCCTATGGCTTGTCTTGCCACCGGGATGCGCTACCATGGCCCTCCCTTTTTTTGTTGCCAGCCACCATGCACTGTCCCTTCTGCGGTGCCAACGACACCAAGGTCATCGACTCGCGTCTGGTCGCCGAGGGCGAACAGGTGCGCCGCCGGCGTGAATGCCTGGCCTGCGGCGAACGTTTCACGACGTTCGAGACGGCCGAACTGGTGTTGCCGCGCCTGATCAAAACCGATGGCAGCCGCCAACCGTTCGACGAAGAAAAACTCCGCGCCGGCATGCAACGCGCGCTGGAGAAACGTCCGGTGAGCGTCGAGCGCCTCGAATCCTCTCTGGTTCACATCAAGCACAAGCTGCGCGCCACCGGCGAGCGCGAGGTCAAATCCCTCGTGGTCGGCGAACTGGTCATGGCCGAGTTGCAAAAGCTTGATGAAGTTGCCTACATCCGTTTCGCTTCGGTGTACAAGCGCTTTCAGGACCTCAACGAGTTCCGCGAAGAAATCGACCGCCTCGCCCGCGAACCGGTGAAAGAATGACCACCGCCGCCGAGCAGGCCATCCTCGACGCCCACTTCATGGCGCGCGCGCTGGAACTGGCGCGCAAAGGTCACTACACCACCCATCCCAATCCTCGGGTTGGCTGCGTGGTGGTGCGTGACGGGCAGATTGTCGGCGAAGGCTGGCATGAACGCGCCGGCGAACCGCACGCCGAAGTCCATGCCCTGCGCGCCGCCGGTGAGCTTGCCCGGGGCGCGACCGCTTATGTAACTCTCGAACCGTGCAGCCACCATGGCCGCACACCGCCGTGTGCCGATGCGCTGGTGAATGCTGGCGTAGGCCGCGTGGTCGCAGCGATGCGTGATCCGAATCCACAAGTGGCTGGGCGTGGTTTGCAGCGCTTGACCGATGCCGGCATCGCCACTGAAAGCGGTGTGCTCGAAGCCGAAGCGCGCAAGCTCAATCAAGGTTTTCTGAAACGCATGGAACACGGCTTGCCGTTCGTGCGGGTCAAGTTGGCCATGAGCCTCGATGGTCGCACGGCAATGGAGAGCGGCGAGAGTCAATGGATCACCGGTCCCGCTGCTCGTTCGGCAGTCCAGCGTTTGCGCGCTCAGGCCGCCGTGGTGCTGACCGGCGCCGACACAGTGCTGGCCGATGGCGCGCGGTTGACTGTGCGGGCCGACGAGTTGGGTCTGGATGCCGAACAAACCTCATTGGCCATGAGCCGTCCACCACTGCGCGTGCTGATCGATGGCCGCCTGCGGGTGCCGCTGGATGCGCCGTTCTTCAAGGCCGGCCCGGCGTTGGTCGCCACCTGTGTCGCGATCGAAGAGCAATACGCTCACGGCCCCGAGTGCCTGATCGTGCCGGGTGATGACGGTCAGGTCGATCTGCATCAGTTGCTGATTGAACTGGCCAACCGTGGCGTCAATGAGGTGCTGGTTGAAGCCGGCCCGCGTCTGGCCGGCGCTTTTGCTCAGCTTGGTCTGGTCGACGAATTCGTGATCTTCATCGCCGGCAAGTTCCTCGGTTCTTCGGCGCGTCCGCTGCTCGACTGGCCGTTGGCCTATATGAAGGACGCTCCCGAGCTGAAAATCACTGAAATTCGTGCGGTGGGCGATGACTGGCGAGTCACTGCCATCCCTGCTCGACCGGCGAGCGTATAATTCCCGGCCATCGCGTTAGCGCTGGCTCAGTTCTCAAGGAGAACCCCATGTTTACCGGCATCATCGAATCCATCGGCAGTATCCGCGCACTGACCCCAAAGGGCGGTGATGTGCGGGTCCACGTCGCGACCGGCAAGCTCGACCTGAGCGACGTCAAACTCGGCGACAGCATCGCGGTCAACGGCGTTTGCCTGACTGCCGTTGAGCTGCCGGGCGACGGCTTTGCCGCCGACGTCAGCCGTGAAACACTTGACTGCACCGCCATGAATGACCTGAAAAGCGGCAGCCCGGTCAATCTGGAAAAAGCCCTGACCCCGACCACCCGTCTCGGCGGGCATCTGGTCAGCGGTCACGTCGACGGCGTCGGCGAAATCGTCTCGCGCAGCGACAACGCCCGCGCCGTGGAATTTCGCATCCGCGCGCCGAAAGAATTAGCCAAGTACATCGCCCATAAAGGCTCGATCACCGTCGACGGCACCAGCCTGACCGTGAACGCCGTCGATGGCGCCGAGTTCATGCTGACGATCATTCCGCACACCCTGAGCGAAACCATTATGGCGTCGTACACGCCGGGTCGCCGGGTGAATCTGGAGGTCGATTTGCTGGCGCGCTATCTGGAGCGCCTTCTGCTTGGCGACAAGGCTGCAGAATCGGGCTCGTCACAAAAGCCTGGCGGCACCATCACCGAAAGCTTTCTGGCCGCCAACGGCTACCTCAAATCCTGACTGAAGGGGGTGCCTTGTGGCGCTCAATAGCATCGAAGAACTGGTTGAAGACATCCGCCAAGGCAAGATGGTCATCCTCATGGATGACGAAGACCGCGAGAACGAAGGCGACCTGATCATGGCCGCCGAATGCTGCCAGGCCGAGCACATCAATTTCATGGCCAAGCACGCCCGTGGCCTGATCTGCATGCCGATGAGCCGCGAGCGCTGCGAACTGTTGAAGCTGCCACTGATGGCGCCACGCAACGGTTCCGGTTTCGGTACCAAGTTCACCGTTTCGATCGAAGCCGCCGAGGGCGTGACCACCGGCATCTCCGCCGCTGATCGTGCGCGCACCGTGCAAGCGGCTGCCGCCAAGGATGCCAAGGCTGAAGACATCGTCAGCCCGGGCCATATCTTCCCGCTGATGGCGCAGGCCGGCGGCACCCTCGCTCGCGCCGGCCATACCGAAGCCGCTTGCGACCTGGCGCGCATGGCCGGTTTCGAGCCAAGTGGCGTGATCTGCGAAGTGATGAACGACGACGGCACCATGTCTCGTCGTGCCGAACTCGAAGAGTTTGCCGCTGAACACAACATCAAGATCGGCACCATCGCCGACCTGATTCACTACCGGATGATCCACGAACGTACCGTTCAGCGGATTGCCGAGCAGCCACTGGACAGCGAACTGGGCCAATTCAACCTGGTGACCTATCGTGATTCCGTGGAAGGCGACGTGCACATGGCGCTGACCCTGGGCACTGTTTGCGCCGAAGAACCAACGCTGGTTCGCGTGCACAACATGGATCCGCTGCGCGACCTGTTGATGGTCAAGCAACCGGGCCGCTGGAGCCTGCGCGCCGCCATGGCTGCGGTTGCCGAGGCGGGCAGCGGTGTGGTGCTGTTGCTCGGTCACCCGCTCGACGGCGACGTGCTGCTGGCACATATCCGTGAAACCGGCGATCAGGCCGCGCCGAAAAAACCGACGACTTACAGCATCGTCGGTGCCGGTTCGCAGATCCTGCGCGACCTCGGTGTGCGCAAAATGCGTTTGATGTCTGCACCAATGAAATTTAATGCGATATCCGGTTTCGATCTGGAAGTTGTAGAATACGTGCCCTCCGAATAATGACCGGTTGTTTCCGGACCCGAATTCGCGGCAAATAAATCACTGAGGGACGCGTAGCAGACGCGTCCCGGCTCTTTAAGAGAACTGACGAATGACCCTGAAGACCATCGAAGGTACCTTCATCGCCCCTAAAGGCCGCTACGCTTTGGTAGTGGGCCGCTTCAACAGCTTCGTCGTTGAAAGCCTGGTCAGCGGTGCAGTTGATGCCCTGGTTCGCCACGGCGTGAGCGAAAGCGACATCACCATCATCCGCGCACCTGGCGCCTTCGAAATCCCGCTGGTTGCGCAGAAAGTCGCCCAGAAAGGCGAGTTCGCTGCAATCATTGCGCTGGGCGCGGTCATTCGTGGCGGCACCCCGCACTTCGAATACGTGGCAGGCGAGTGCACCAAGGGTCTGGCCCAGGTCTCCATGGAGTTCGGCGTTCCGGTTGCTTTCGGCGTCCTGACCGTTGATTCCATCGAGCAAGCCATCGAACGTTCCGGCACCAAGGCCGGTAACAAAGGTGCCGAAGCTGCCCTGTCCGCTCTGGAAATGGTCAGCCTGCTGGCGCAGTTGGAGGCCAAGTGATTAGCGACGAAAGCGATCGTTTCAACCCGCGCGATCCGAAACCTGCGGATGCCGGCAAGCCCTCGAAAAGCGTCAAGCGTCGCGAAGCCCGTCAGCTCGCGACTCAAGCGCTGTACCAGTGGCACATGGCCCGGCAATCGCTGAACGAGATCGAAGCGCAGTTTCGCGTTGATAACGATTTCACCGATGTCGATGGTGCTTACTTCCGTGAAATCCTCCACGGGGTTCCGCAGTTCAAGACTGAAATCGACACCGCTCTGACGCCTTGCCTGGATCTGGCGATCGAAGAGCTCGACCCGGTTGAACTGGCCGTTCTGCGCCTGTCGACCTGGGAGCTGCTCAAGCGCGTTGATGTGCCGTACCGCGTGGTGATCAACGAAGGTATCGAGCTGGCGAAAGTCTTCGGTTCGACCGACGGCCACAAGTTCGTCAACGGCGTACTCGACAAGCTGGCCCCGCGCCTGCGTGAAGCTGAAGTGAAGGCGTTCAAGCGCTGATCGGCGCTTGAATCCTTTGTCTCAGCCATGGGCGAGTTTGAGCTGATCCGCAATTTCTTCGCCGCCGCGCCTTGTGCGCAGGGCGGCGAAGGCGTTGCTCTGGGAATCGGCGATGACTGCGCCTTGCTCGCTGTTCCCCCTGGGGAACAGCTGGCGATCTCCACCGATACGCTGGTGGCCGGCGTGCATTTTGCCGACCCCTGCGATCCGTTTCTGCTCGGTCAGCGCTCGCTGGCCGTTGCGGTCAGCGATCTGGCCGCCATGGGCGCCACGCCCGTTGCCTTTACCCTTGCCCTGACTGTATCGACGGTGACCGCCGATTGGCTGCAAGCCTATGCCCGCGGTTTGAATTGCATGGCGCAGAGTTGCGGCGTTGCATTGGTTGGTGGCGATACCACTCGCGGGCCGTTGAGCCTGACGGTGACTGTGTTTGGTCGCGTGCCTGCCGGTCAGGCGTTGACCCGCAGCGGCGCGCAACCGGGCGACTTGCTCTGTGTCGGCGGCGAGTTGGGCAATGCTGCCGGCGCTTTGCCTTTGGTGCTCGGTCAGCGTGACGCCGAGGCTGATATCGCCCAACCGCTGCTCGATCATTACTGGTCGCCACAACCGCAACTCGCCCTCGGCCAGGCCCTGCGTGGCAAAGCCACCTCGGCGCTGGATATCTCCGATGGCCTGCTCGCCGACTGCGGCCACATCGCACTGGCGTCGAAGGTGCGGCTTGAGATTGAACGCGAGCGCGTACCGCTGTCGGATGCTTTAGTGGCGTTTCTCGGTCAGCGCGGCGCCGAGCGTGCCGCGCTGAGCGGTGGCGATGATTACGTGCTGGCCTTCACCCTGCCGTCCGTCGAGTTGCCGGCGCTGCTGGCCAATGGCTGGCCGATCCATGTGATCGGTCGTGTGTCAGAAGGTCAGGGCGTGATTCTGCTGGATCGCGAAGGGCACGACATCACCCCGCAAATCCGGGGTTATCAACATTTTCAGGAGACACCGTGACAGATCACCCGAAACAGGTTCCGGCCGAATTCGTTCCGCCGTCGGTCTGGCGCAATCCCTGGCATTTCCTCGCGTTCGGCTTCGGTTCCGGCACCTTGCCCAAGGCGCCGGGCACGTGGGGCTCGCTGGTTGCGCTACCCTTTATCCCGTTGTGGCAGATGCTGCCCGACTGGGGTTACTGGCTGATGCTCGGGATCACCATGCTGTTCGGCTTCTGGCTGTGCGGCAAAGTGGCTGACGATCTGCGGGTCCACGACCACGAAGGCATCGTCTGGGACGAAATGGTCGGCATGTGGATCACCCTGTGGCTGGTGCCGGAAGGCTGGTACTGGTTGCTCGCGGGTTTTCTGGTGTTCCGCTTCTTCGACATTCTCAAGCCATGGCCGATTCGCTGGATCGACCGGCATGTCCACGGTGGTGTAGGGATCATGCTCGACGACGTACTGGCCGGTGTGTTCGCCTGGCTGGCGATGCAGGGTCTGGTGTGGATTTTCGCCTGATTCCAAGGGATATCAGGGGCAAGTGAGGGGACTAGGGATGGCTCGACGCTGGTTGGCGCTAGTGGTTTTGGCTTTGCTGAGCACCGTGGCCGGTGCGCAGGACGCCGCGCCGACGCCGACGGTCATCCATCTGGCCAGCGAAGACTGGGAAGACTACACCGCCGCCGACGGCCATGGCCTAGGCTGGGACGTGCTACGCAAGGTGTTCGAGCCGGCTGGGGTCAAGCTCGATATCCGCAGCGTGCCTTACACCCGTTCGGTCGGGCTGGTGCAGTTGAAGGAAGTCGACGCGCTGGTCGGTTCCTATCGCGACGAAGCCGAGCAGGTGTTGTATCCGCGCTGGAATTTCGATTCCGACCACATCTACGCGTTGGGCCTGGCGAGCAATCCGGTGCCGACCCAGGCGACGCTGGGCAAGTATCGACTGGCCTGGGTGCGCGGTTATCGCTACGAAAACTATTTGCCCAACATCAAACGCTACAACCAGATCGAGCGTCGCACCGGGATTCTGTCGATGCTCAAGCAGGGGCGGGCGGATTACTACATCGATGCGCTGACCGAGATTGAAGCGGTGGTGAAAACCGCAGCCGATCCGGCACAGTATCGCTATTCGCACCTGGCCGAGCTGCCGTTGTTCCTCGGCTTTGCCGACACGCCACAGGCACGGGCGCTGATGGCGCTGTTTGACCAGCGTATGGAGCAGTTGGTGAAGAGCGGCGAGTTGAAGCCGATCTTTGAGAAGTGGCAGCAGCCGTATCCCTTCACTAGGGGCGCGACGAAACACTCGACAGCTCCTACAGGGATCCATGTCGACCGGGTAGTTATCAAACTTTTTGATCGTTATGCCCGATAATTCAGCCTAAGCGCCGGTAGGAACCTGCTGTTACAATGCCGGCCTGCGAATTTTCAGACTCTTTAGATCAGGAGCACACCGGTGCCTGTCGTCTTTGTCGCCGCTTCCAAGCTGCCAACGCCTTTTGCGCAATTCACCATGCACGGTTTTCTCGATGAAGCCACCGGCCGTGAGCACGTCGTGCTGAGCCTGGGTGAAATTGCCGACGGTGCCCCGGTACTCGGCCGTTTGCACTCCGAATGCCTGACCGGCGACGCCTTGTTCAGCCAGCGCTGCGACTGCGGCTCGCAACTCGAAGGCGCCCTCAAAGCCATCGCCCGTGAAGGCCGTGGCGTGTTGCTCTACCTGCGTCAGGAAGGTCGCGGCATTGGTCTGCTGAACAAGATCCGTGCTTACGAGTTGCAGGACGGCGGCGCCGACACCGTTGAAGCCAACGAACGTCTGGGCTTTGCCGCCGACCAGCGCGACTACGCCATGTGCCTGCCGATGCTCGAGCATCTGGGCGTGAAATCCCTGCGCCTGATGACCAACAACCCGCGCAAGGTCAAAGCCATGACCGACATGGGCATCACCGTCGCCGAGCGCGTGCCGCTGCACACCGGCCACAACCCGCACAACAAGCTCTACCTGGCGACCAAGGCCAGCAAGCTCGACCACATGATGGGCAATGAGCATCAGGGCGAGGTTGATCGCGCGTGACTCGCGGTCAGGTGCGGCGCCGATTGTCGGTCGATTGGTGGAAATACCTCGCGCTGGCGCTGGTGCCGTTGTTCGTGCTCAACGCGCTGTTTGGTCAGGGCGAAGGGATTCTGCCAGTACTGGCGATGCCGTTTTTCATTGCCGGCGTCGCGTCGATGTTTGTCAGCCTGAAGTTTTTCGGCCGCTACAAACATGCGCTGATCGCCACGCAAAAAGCCCTCGATACCCCGGATGAACCGGCCGCGTGGATTGCCCTCGCGGCGCGCCGTCGCACTGCGTTTCTGGCGGCAGCCTTGCCGGCATGGATCGGCGCTTTGGCGGTGTTTGTTGGTCTTGAAGCCGTACCGTTGATGTTGCTGGCGTTGTCCACGGCGGTGCTGTTCTACCTCTACCGTATTCCGCGTCAACTCGGCTGATGCGTCGTCTGTGGCTGGCGCTTCTGCTGCTGGCCGTCAGTGGCCCTGCGCTGGCGCAACTGCGGGTGGTCAGCCTCGCACCGTCGCTTTCTGAAATTGTCGTTGAGCTGGATTCGGCTGACCTGCTGGTCGGCGTGCTCGATGCCGGGGAGCGTCCTGCTGAAATTGCCAACGTCCCCTCTGTCGGCCGCTATGGCCAACTCGATTTGGAACAGCTGCTGAGCCTCAAGCCTGATTTGTTGTTGCTGTGGCCCGGGAGTGTCGGCCCGGCGCAGCGCGATCAATTGAACCGTCTGGGTATCCCGACCTTCGTCGCCGAGCCGCATTCCTTCGAGCAACTCACTACCCAGATAGAAGCCATAGCCACGCAATTGGGGCGACCTGAACGTGGGGTGATACGGGCGGCGGCGTTGCGCCAACAACTCGCGGAGTTGCGTCAGCGCTATCGCCGGGACGTGCCGTTGCGGGTCTTCTATCAGGTCTGGGACAAACCGCTGTACACCGTCGGTGGCGGGCAAATTATCAGTGATGCGCTGGAAGTGTGCGGGGCGCGCAATGTGTTCGCTGATTTGAGTCTGCCGGCGCCGCAGGTGAGTATTGAGGCGGTGTTGCAGCGCGATCCAGAGGTGATTCTGGCGGGGGATCAGGCGCAGTTGAATGCCTGGAAGTCGTGGTCGCAAGTAGTCGCGGTCAAACAGGGGAAATTGCTGTTGGTCACCGACAAAGGCCTTGAGCGCCCAAGTGGCCAAATGATCAGCGCTACCGCCAAACTCTGCCAATTGATCGCGCCGGACAGGTAACCCTGTAGGAGCTGCCGAAGGCTGCGATCTTTTGATTTTGCTGTTTGACTGAGTCGGAATCGCCGAAGATCAAAAGATCGCAGCCTTCGGCAGCTCCTACAGGGGGTTTCAGTGGATTTCGGGAGTCCAGGTGACACCAAACATCCACACCCGACCTTCCTCGCGATAACCATACTGGCTGCCGTCATAGCTGTAATTCGCCCGGCTGTAGCCTTTGTCGAAAAGGTTATCGACCTTCAGATCCAGCTTGATCTCACGGTTCAACGCCCAACTGCTGCGAAAGCCAAACAGCGCATAGCCACCCAGCGCCTGCTCATTTTTCAGGTCGTCATAACTGCTGCTGACCGCCTGCCAACTGGCGCCGAGGCTGACCTGATCAAACTGTCGATCCAGATCCCAACTCAACGTCCGCCGAGCACGCCGTGCCAAGGTGTGCCCGGTATCGCGATCACGCGGATCGATGATCGCCACGCCGAGGTTGCTCTGCCAGCCGAACAGTTCCTGCTTCAGCGCTGCTTCAAAGCCGTTGATTCGCGCCGAAGCGACGTTCTCCGGGCGTGAGTTGCTGCCGAAGATGATCGCGTCTTCCAGATCGGTACGGTAAATCGACGCTTCCAGGCGGCTGCTGTCGCTCAACTGACTGCGCCATTGCAGCTCGTAGCTTTTCGAGGTTTCCGGTTTCAGATCCGGGTTGCTGAAGTCCGGGTAGTACAAGTCGTTGAAGGTCGGCGCGCGGAAGCCTTCGCTGTAGCTCAGCAACAGATCGTTGTCCGGGTTCAGCGGCAATGTGAAGGTGCCGCTCCAGGTGTTCTGGCTGCCGAACTGCTGGTTATCGTCGTGACGCAGACCCAGTTCGGTGGAGAAGCTGTCGGCCTGATAACGATGCTGGATGAATGCGGCGCGGTTCCAGCGACTGTCTTCATCGAATGCGGTGCTGCTGTTGACGCGGTCTTCGTACCAGTCGCCGCCGAGGATCAGGCTGTTGCGTGCGTCCAGTGTCAGGTCGTTCTGCCAGTTCACCGAGTCGCGGTAGGTGTTGAACACCGTGCGTTCGTCGCTGAGCTTGTCGAGGGTCTTCTCGCGGTTCTCGGTATGGCCGAACTCGACGCGGGTTTTCCAGATTTCGTTGACCCGGGCATCGACGTAACTGCTGACACTGCTGACGTTGAAATCGCTGTAGGGCTGCTGTTGGACCGATTCGAAAGTGTTCATGTCGAAGCGGCCGAACGGGTTGTCGAACTCGCCCTTGCCCCGGTTATCCAGCAGATTGGCGCCGACTTCGATGTCATCGGTCAGCGCATGGCTGAGGCTCAGGCTGACGGATTTATTGCGGTAGGCGTCATGATCGCCATCACTTGGATACGACTCGTGAGTGCGGTCAATTCCGGCGGTTTCATCCAGGCTGGCGCCGAGGTTGAAGCGGGTTTTGTCATCGCCCCCGGACAAGCCGAGACTGCGCTGCCACGTCTGATTACTACCGAAACCAACGTGCAGGCGTGGCTGCAGACCTTGCTCAGCGCCGCGTCGGGTGAAAATCTGAATCACCCCGCCAATCGCATCGCTGCCGTAAATCACCGAACGCGAACCGCGCAGCACTTCCACCCGCTCGATCTGCTCGATGTTCAGATGCTGCAGGTTGCTGTCGCCGGACGTCGAACTGCCAATGCGCTGGCCGTCGACCAGCACCAGACTCTGCGCCGACTGCGTGCCGCGAATGTAGATTCCCGGCAGACTGCCGCGCCCGCCGGCCTGCGCCACTTGCACACCGGGAACGCGCCGCAGCAGGTCCGGCACATCGCTCGGTTGCAGGCGGTCGATGTCTTCACGGGTGAATACCGTGTTGGCGGCGCTGCTGTCGTTGCGGGCTTCGACCTGGCGGTTGGCGGAGATCAGCATGTCCGGCAGCTTCAATGCTTGATCACGTTCGAAGGTGTCGGCGAGGGCGTTGGCGGTCGGCAGCAGGAAGAAGGGCAGGGCGAGGCGCGAGAGTTTCATGGACAGTCCACTGGTGTTTCAGGTGTACACAAATCAAATGTGGGAGCGAGCCTGCCCGCGAATGCGGTGTACCAGTCAGCAATGATTTGACTGACAGTCCGCTTTCGCGAGCAGGCTCGCTCCCACAGGGGGTAATGCGTTTATTTGTCGAGTAAGGCCAGACGCTCACGAATCGACGCTTCGATCCCGGCCTCATCCAGCCCGCACTCGGCCAGCATCTGCGCAGGCTTGGCGTGCTCGACGTAGATATCCGGCAAGCCCAGATGCAGCATCGACTTGAGAATGTTCTCGCGCGCGAGGAACTCGCTGACCGCGCCACCGGCGCCGCCCATGATCGCGTTCTCCTCGATGGTCACCAGCAATTCGTGGCTGTCGGCAATCTCGCGCACCAGCGCTTCATCCAGCGGTTTGACGAAACGCATGTCGACCACTGTCGCATCAAGCTTCTCAGCAACTTTCAGCGCCTCGGCCAGTTGTACACCGAACACCAGCAAGGCGACTTTGCTGCCCTGACGACGGAGGATGCCCTTGCCGATTTCGATCGGATCGAGGTCTTTCTCGATGGTTGCGTTCGGGCCATTGCCGCGCGGGTAACGCACAGCCGCCGGGCCGTTGTACAGGTGGCCGGTGGTGAGCATTTTGCGCAGCTCGTTTTCATCGCTCGGCGTCATGATGACCATGCCCGGGATGCAGCGCAGGTACGACAGATCGAAGCTGCCGGCGTGTGTCGGGCCGTCTTCGCCGACCAGACCGGCGCGGTCGATGGCGAACAGCACGTCGAGGTTCTGCACCGCGACGTCATGTACCAACTGGTCGTAACCACGTTGCAGGAATGTCGAGTAGATCGCCACCACCGGTTTTGCGCCTTCGCAGGCCATACCGGCAGCGAACGTCACGGCGTGTTGTTCGGCAATCGCCACGTCGAAATAGCGCAGTGGGAAGCGTTCGCTGAACGCCACCAGATCCGAGCCTTCCTTCATCGCCGGGGTAATCCCGACCAGACGTGGATCGACGGCAGCCATGTCGCACAGCCACTCGCCAAACACCGCTGAGTATTTCGGCCCGCTGGCCTTCTTCGGCGCGGCGGCCGGAGCGTCCAGTGGTTCGAGTTTGGTGATGGCGTGGTAACCGATCGGGTCGACTTCCGCCGGGGCGAAGCCTTTGCCTTTCTTGGTGACGATGTGCAGGAACTGCGGGCCTTTGAGGTCACGCATGTTACGCAGCGTGGCGATCAGCGTTGGCAGGTCGTGGCCATCGATCGGGCCGATGTAGTTCCAGCCCAGCTCTTCGAACAGCGTGCCGGGGACCAGCATGCCCTTGGCGTATTCTTCGGTGCGACGAGCGATTTCCCAAGCGCCGGGCAGGCGCGACAGGACTTTCTTGCTGCCCTCACGCATGCTCGCGTAAGTGCGGCTGGAAAGGATCTTCGCCAGATAATTCGACAGACCGCCGACATTGCGCGAGATCGACATATCGTTGTCGTTGAGGATCACCAGCATGTTGGCGTTGACTTCCGGCGCGTGGTTCAGCGCCTCGAAAGCCATGCCGGCGGTCAGTGCGCCGTCGCCAATCACCGCGATTGCCTTGCGATCACTGTTCTGCAGGCGGGCGGCGATGGCCATGCCCAGTGCAGCGCTGATCGAAGTGCTGGAGTGGCCGACGCCGAAGGTGTCGTACTCGCTCTCGGCGCGACGCGGGAAGGCTGCAATGCCGTCCTTCTGGCGCAGCGATTCCATGCGCTCACGGCGACCGGTAAGGATCTTGTGCGGATACGCCTGATGACCCACGTCCCACACCAACCGGTCGTCCGGCGTGTCGAAGACGTAATGCAACGCGATGGTCAGCTCGATCACGCCCAGGCCTGCACCGAAATGCCCACCGGTCTGACCGACCGTGTAGAGCAATTCCAGGCGCAACTCATCGGCCAGGGTTTCCAGCTCGGCTTCGCCTAACCGGCGCAGGCCGTCCGGCGTATTCGCGCGGTCGAGCAGGGGCGTGGTCGGGCGCTTGCGGGGAATCTCATGAAACGTCGTGGGCATCAGGCGAATCGTTATAGGTATAAAAGATGCGGCAGTTTACCTGATGCATCGCCCCCTGCCCACGCGTTGGTCTTTTTTGACCGATTGCTGATCAGTGACGCCGCTCGACGATATACCGGGCCAGCTCGCGCAACGGCTCGGCGGCCGCGTCAAACGGTCGCAGGGCGTGCAGGGCCTGATCGCGCAGTTCCAGGGCGTAGGCCTTGGCGGCGTCGAGACCGAGCAGCGCCGGGTAGGTCGGCTTGTCACGGGCAATGTCGGCGCCCTGGCGTTTGCCGAGGGTGGCGGTATCGCTTTCGACGTCGAGAATGTCGTCCTGCACCTGAAAGGCCAAGCCGATGGCCTGTGCATAAGTCTGCAGGGCACGGAGTTCATCCTGCTCGGCACGGCCGCTGGCCAGAGCGCCGAGTTTGACGCTGACTTCGATCAGCGCGCCGGTCTTGTGCCGGTGCATCTGTTCGAGGGCATTCTGATCGAGCTTGAGGCCGACCGATCCAAGGTCGATCGCCTGACCGCCGACCATGCCTGCCGGGCCCGCAGCCTGGGCGAGTGCGGTGACCATTTGCAGGCGGATGTCGCTGCTGCAATCGCTCAGGCGCGGGTCGAGCAGGGCGCTGAACGCCAGACTCTGCAAACCGTCACCGGCCAGGATCGCGCAGGCTTCATCGAATTTTTTGTGAGTGGTCGGCTGGCCGCGACGCAGATCGTCGTCGTCCATCGCCGGCAAATCATCGTGAACCAGCGAGTAGGCGTGAATCAGCTCAACCGCGCAGGCCGCACCGTTGGCTTGCTCAGCCTTGCCACCGAGCGCTTCGCACGCCGCGTAGGCCAGCAACGGTCGCACGCGTTTGCCGCCGTTCATCACGCTGTAGCGCATGGCTTCGTAAAGCCGCGCCAACTCCGGCAACGGTGCGTTGAACAGGGTTTCCAGCGCTGCGTTAACCCGGGTCTGACTGGTCGCCGTATACGCTGCAATCATTCTGGCTGTTCCGCGTCGAAGGGTTCCTCGGCGAGTTCGCCATCGCGCTCCAGCAGCACCTGCACCTTCTGCTCGGCTTGCGCCAGCGCTGCCTGGCAGTCACGGGTCAGACCGATGCCCTGCTCGAAAGCGGTCAGCGAGTCTTCCAGCGACAGTTCACCGTTCTCCAGACGCTCGACCAATGTTTGCAGGTCGGCGAGGGACTGTTCGAAATCCAGTGCAGCTTTTTTGCGGGCCATGGCGGCGATTTCCGGTTGACGTTAAACCGGCGCGACACTAGCAGATAGGGGGGTTATGGGCAAATGAGCGGGCCGGCTCCCAAGGACAGAAATGGCTCTGTGCTGGGTGAGATTAATGTGTAGCTCTGTCGGGATAGTTGATCTGATAGCGGGTGCTACGACCCCCACCCGGCAAGCGTTGCAGGCAACCTTTCTCCAGCAACTCCGCAAGGTGTCGGGTTGCTGTGGCCTTCGACACTTTCGCCACCGCTTGATATTGCCCGGCACTGATGCCGTGCTCAAAGCCCCGCTCGCCGCCGTCGAGCAGACGATTGAGCGCTTTGACCTGCTCCGCCGAAAGTTCGGACTCGCGGTGTGCCTGCCAGAAACGCGTCTTGCCCAGCACGCTTTCAATGCGGGTGATGGCTTGTTGCAGACTGCGTAGCAAGGTTTGCAGGAACCATGTAAGCCATTCAGTGATGTCCAGTGTGGCTTTTTGACTCGATTCAAGAATCCGATAGTAGCCGGACCGATCATCCAGAATGCTCGCCGACATGGCGTAGAAACGGATGGCTTGCGCTTCGCCCTGTGCCAGCGCCAGATCAGTGATGGTGCGGGTCAGACGGCCGTTGCCATCGTCGAACGGATGCAAGGTGACGAACCAGAAATGGGCGATGCCCGCACGAAGCATCGGGTCCAGTGCTGTCTGATGCTGGCTGGCCTCGAACCATTGGAGAAATTGGTCGAGCTGCTGCTCAATACCTTGGCGAGGTGGCGCCTCGAAATGAACCGTTGGACGATCAATGCGACCCGATACCACCTGCATAGGCTCGTCACCGCGTAGTGCACCCACATGCATGCGGCGTGCAGTAAGGTCAGCCTCTTGATCGGGAAACAGCCATTGGTGCCATTCCAGAAGGCGTTCCAGCGTCAACGGTTCGGCAAATCGACGGGTGACATCCAGCATAAGCTGCGCCAGACCTTCACTGCGTTGGCTGACTTTATCGCCGTCGATCAACTCCAGGCCCAAACGTCGCGCCAACGATGACCGCACGGAGCCGACATTCAGTTGCTCTCCTTCGATGGCCGAAGACGTCACGATATTCTGCAAAAGGGCGTCCAGTTCGGTCTGAGCCCCCAAAGAGTCACCTACTGAACCGGCCATCCCCATCAACTGACCTTGGGCCTGTACACACTCGCGCAACAACGGTGCCAGGCGTTCCGCCTGCCAGTTGAAGTAGGGCCAATCGGGCTGCTGCCAGATCCAGTAAGTTGCCATTCGTTGCCTGCCTTGAGTCCGTGAGCCGAATAGAAATGCTATTCGGCTCATTTTGTGAGCCGAATATGACGCCTATTCGGCTCACCGTCCACCGGATTGGCTTGATTCCTACAGCAATAGCACATGTATCCGATTGTTAAAAAACCGCCGAATCGCTAATCTTCGCGCCTTCTACGACCCCATAGTCACGGGTCTTTCAGACGAAACGCAGTTTTCACCGCTGTGAAGTACCGAGGATCGGGTGCAAGGTTTCGTTCAGGCATGGCAGGAGGCATTACATGCGTTCATTTCTTTGGCTGCTGATCGGCCTGGCCTGCGCGCCCGCGCTGCTGGCGGCGCCGACGGCCGAGGTATCGGAGCCGGTGGGTGGCTGGCGCTATCACGGCTTGCTCGATCGCACGGAAAACCCGCAAGTCGCCTACCCGACGCCGCCGATCGATCGCGGCATCCAGCGCAATCGCACGATGATCCAGGGCCAGCTCAAGGCCATCGGCCATATGCGCCCGCCGCACAGTCTCGCGGTGAATGGCAATCCACTGAATCTGTACACCGACGACCAGGGCCGTTTTGCCCGGCCGTACGCGTTCGGCGCCGGCTCCAACAGTGTCGAAGTGATCAGCGCCGAGGGCCAGTCGCTCAAGCGTGTGCAATTTTATGAAGCAAACAATTTGCGCACGCCGGCGCGAATTCGTCTTGTCTTGGGCTGGGACGATCCGAAAGCCGAACTCGATCTGCACATTGTCACGCCCGACGGTCAGCATGCGTTCTGGGCGCGGCCGGCGCTGAGCAATGGCGGCGGTCTTGACCCGGATGGCGTTGATGGCCCCGGCCCGGAAATGTTCACCATGACCGCGCCGCTGCACGGCACCTACCTGGTTTACGTCAACTATTGGGGCAACTTCGGCAACGGCGGCTATAACTTCGAGGAGACCAGCAACCAGAACGAGGTGATCACCTCGCAAATCACGCTGGTGCTCAACGAAAACACCGTCGACGAAAAACGCGAAACGTTCATCGTGCCCCTGCGGGCAATCGGTGATCTGCTGCTGGTCAAGACTTTCAACTATTAAGCATCCCGCCACGGATGAAATCGGGTTTTGTTAACGATGAGTGATAACACTGTGACTCCAGCTGCCGATACGCCAGCGACTCAACCTTCCCGGAAATGGCCGTTGCTGCTGGCCGGGCTGTGCCTGGTGGCCGGTGTAGCGGGTGGTTTTGGCTGGCTGCTGCTCAAGCCCAAGGCACCGCCGGCGGAATTGGCCAGTGACAAACTTGGCCTGAGCCGCCCCGATGCACTGCTGGAAACCCGCTCGCTGAGCCAGTTGCCCAAGGACTTGCTGACGGTGCCGTTCCTCAAGGCCACGCTCACCGAAGATTTCGTCTTCTATTACGAGACCCATGCGGATCGCCTCGGCTTGATCGGCAGTCTGCGCCGGATCATCTACGAGCATGATCTGAAGTTGCAGGACAGCCTGATCGAGCAACTTTTCGATCAGCCAGCCGATGTCGCGCTGTGGCGTGGCGCGGATGGTCGCTTGAAGGATTTCCTGCTGGTGATGGATCGCGGTGGTCTGGCGAAACTGCTCGAGCCGTTGGCGAAAGTCGCGCTGGATGACACGCAGCTCAGTCAGATGGGCGAACTCAAAGTCGGCGGCGATAGCGTACCGCTGTTCCAACTGACTTATAACGCCAGCAAAGCCCTGTTGTTCGCCTCCCACGGGGACAAACTGGTGGTGCTGTCCAATCCGGCCAAGTACTACGATCCGGAAAGCGGCGTGTCCGAAGAGTCCGGCCACGTTTCACCGCAAGCGCTGGCGGCGCTGCTCAATGGCGAAAAACTGTTCCCTGAAGCCTTCGGTCTGCCGGCGAAAACTGCGGAAACCAAGCAACGCCTGTCGGTCAACTCCAGCGTTCTCGCCATGGGCTATCAGCGCTTCATTCCGAACTTCGCCGGGCTGCGCTTCGATATGGATGACAAGGGTTGGCACAGCTACCTCGCCATGGACGAACTGGAAAACCAGCCCGACTTCGATTTCAAACCGGTCTGGCAAGCCATGCCACTCGGCGCCAGTGCCTGCGTAACCCTGCCGGTCGCGGCCGAACCGCAAAAACCACTGCTGGTAAAACTCGGCGCCGAAGAAGCCGTGGCGCAAACCCTCACCGAACACGTGGCCGGCGCGGCGGGCCTTTGCTGGTACGCCGATTCGCGTTTGTACACGCCGCTGTTGGTCGCCAGCCTTAAAGACGAAGACAGCAGCAAGCTCGACGGTGATCTTGGCAAACTGTTCGGTTCGATGGTCGGTGCATTCGAAGCCAACGTTGACGAAAACGTCTTCCCTGTGGTCGAGAAACAAGAAGGCCAGAAACATGTCTGGCAGCGTCAGGTCAGCTCCAATTTCGGCGCGTATGCGGCGAAGACTGCCGAGAATCCAGATGCGATTTCCGGCAAGGCGTTCATGAAAGTCAGCCTCGCCCGTCACGGTTCGACGCTGCTGTTTTCCCTCGACGACAAACTGGTCGACAAGGCCCTCGGCACCCTCGACAAACGCTTCCCGCCGATGGCTGACGTGCTGCCCAAAGACGTGCTGATGCCGATCTACTTCGGCCCGGACTCGATGGCGCAACTGATGCAGCAGGAAACCCTCGACAGCCTGCCGCAGGACATGGAACCGGTGTTTTACAACGCCGCGCAAACCTATCTGATCCCGAAATTGCGCACCCTTGGTGGCTACGGCAAATACGCGCTGACCCTGCCGGAAGGCAGCGAGCCTGACGGCCACTGGCAGTGGTTGCCGCTGGAATGGAAAGCGCTGTGACCACACTGATCCGCAGCCTCGGCCTGCTCGCGCTGTTACTCAGTGCGGGCGCCCGAGCCGTTGAAGCGCCGGCGCTGGATCCGGCGCAATCCCAGGTGTTCCGCGCCTGGTTCGTGCGCATCGCCCAAGAGCAACTGAGCCAAGGGCCGAGCCCGCGCTGGTATCAGCAGGACTGTGCCGGGCTGGTGCGTTTCGCCGCCAACGAAGCGCTGAAAGTCCATGACGAAAAATGGCTGCGCAGCAATGGCCTGTCCAATCGCTATTTGCCGCCGGAGCTGTCGCTCAGCGATGACCAGCGCAAGTTCGCCCAGCAATGGCAGCAGGGTGGCGGCAAGGTCGGGCCGTACGTCAACGCGATCAAACTGATTCAGTTCAACAGCCATCTGGTCAGCCGCGACGTGTCGCAGGCGCGGCCCGGTGATTTGATGTTTTTCGATCAGGGCGACGACCAGCACCTGATGATCTGGATGGGCCGTTACATCGCCTATCACACCGGCACCACTACCCCGACTGACAACGGCATGCGTTCGGCAAGCCTGCAGCAACTCATGACATGGAAGGACACCCGATGGATACCCGACGCAGCCAACCCCAACTTCATCGGCGTCTATCGACTGAACTTTCTCTCCCAATGACCGGTGCCCGCATGTTGCGACTCTGTTCCCGAATTCCTTTGCTGCTGGCGCTGTTGCTGCCAGTGGCTACCGTCAGCGCCGAAGATTCGGTCGGGCCGAGCGGCTACACGCCGGTCTCCGGTGAAAGCTTCTTCCTGCTGGCCGATAGCAGTTTCGCTGCCGACGAACAGGCGATGGTGCGCCTCGAAGCGCCGGGCCGTGATTACCGTCGTTTCCGCATGGAACCGTATGGCGGCGCCGACATTCGTGTGTACCGCATCGACAAGCCGCTGGATTTCCTCAAGCGCCAGAAGAACCTGCACCGCGTGGTTAGCGATGGCCAGTTCAAGGGCGAAGGCCTGTCCAACACCCTCGCGTACCTGTGGGACAACTGGTACCGCAAATCCCGGCGGGTGATGCAGCGCGCGTTCTCCTATGAATCGCGCAAACAGGTCACCGAAGAAGTGCCGGAACTGAAGATGGGCAACGCCATCGCCGCGCCGACGCCGTACGACGCGCAGCCGCAATTTGCGCTGATCCCGGGTCTGCCGGTGGTCAGCCAGTTCCGTTATCCGCTGTGGCAGGCCAAGCCGATTCAACCGCCGGCCGGGGTCAATCTGGCCGGGTCTTCGAGCGATTTCGTCAGTGTCGCGCCGGGTAACGTTTACATCCCGCTGGGCAATCTGAAGCCGGGTCTGTATCTGGTTGAAGCGCTGATCGGTAAATACCGCGCGACCACCATGGTTTTCGTTTCCAACACTGTGGCGGTGAGCAAGATTGCCGGCGATGAATTGCTGGTCTGGGCCGCACGCAAACACGAAGGCAGCTCGGTGCCGAAGGTCAATGTGCTGTGGACTGACGGCCTCGGCGTGATGAGCAGTGGCGCCACTGACGCCGATGGTTTGTTGCGTTTGAAACACGTCAGTCCGGAGCGTTCGTTCGTGATTGGCGAGGATGAAGAGGGCGGCGTCTTCGTCTCGGAAAACTTCTATTACGACAGCGAAATCTACGACACCAAACTCTATGCCTTCACCGACCGGCCGCTGTATCGCCCAGGTGATTGGGTATCGCTGAAGATCGTCGGTCGCGAATTCAAGAATGCGCGAGATTCGGTGTTGCCGGGCGCTGCAGATGTCACGGTCAGCGTGCTGGATGCCACCGGTACCGAGTTGCAGCATCTCGACCTGAAACTCGATTCGAAGGCTGGCACTCAGGGCCGCTTCCAGTTGCCGGACAACGCCGTCGCGGGCGGTTACGAGATTCGTTTCAACTACAAGGATCAGGCCTACAGCAGTGCTTTCCGTGTGGCGGAGTACATCAAGCCGCACTTCGAGATTTCGCTGAATCTGGCCAAGCAGGATTACCGCACCGGCGAACCGGTGAAGGGCAGTCTGGTGCTGCTCTACCCGGACGGCAAACCGGTGGCCAACGCCAAACTGACCCTGAGCCTGCGTGCCCAGCAACTGTCGATGGTCGACAACGAGCTGCAATACCTCGGGCAATTCCCGGTGGAGCTGACCAGCACCGAACTGACCACCGACAGCAAAGGCAACGCGAGCCTCGACCTGCCGGCCGCCGACAAACCGAGCCGCTACATGCTCACCGTGTTCGCCAGCGATGGCGCGGCGTATCGGGTCAAGACCACCAAGGAAATCCTCATCGACCGTGGCGCGGCGAGCTTTCGTTTGAGCGCGCCGCAACGCTTCAGCGCGGTCGGCGACAAGGTTGCGTTCAGCTACGCCAACGAGGGCGGCAGCGAGCCAGGCAAAGCGGTGACGCCGAGCACGTATGGCTGGGTGCGTCTGGAAGACCAGAGCACGGGCGAAGGCAAACTTGCGGCGACTGATAAAGGCTTCAGTCTGGCTTTCGAACGTCCAGGTACCTACAACCTGACCCTGAAAGATCAACACGGTCGCGTACTCGGTGCCACCGGGCATTCGGTCACTGGTGACGGTGTGAAAGCGGTGCCGGGTACTGTGGAAATCGTCCTCGACAAGCCTGAGTACAAGGCCGGTGATGAAGCGCTGGCGCTGATCACCTTCCCGGAACCTGTCAGCGATGCGCTGCTCTCGCTGGAACGTGACAAGGTCGAAGCCACCGCGCTGCTGGCCAAGGGCGGCGACTGGCTGAAACTGGAAAAACTCAGCGACACCCAATACCGCGCGCGCATTCCGGTGAAAGACAACTTCGCACCGAACCTGACCTTCTCCGTGCTCTACACCAAGGGCGGTCAGTACAGCTTCCAGAACGCCGGGATCAAAGTGGTCGCGCCGCAAATCGACGTGGCGATCAGCACCGACAAAGCGGTGTATCTGCCGGGCGACACGGTCACGGTTGACCTGAGCACGCAGTTCGCCGGCAAAGCAGTGCCGGCGCACCTGACGGTCAGCGTCGTCGACGAAATGGTCTACGCGCTGCAACCCGAAGTTGCGCCGACCATCGACCAGTTCTTCTATCACCCGCGCCGTAACAACGTGCGCACCAGTGCGAGCCTGTCGTTCATCAGTTACGACGTGGCGTTGCCGGGCAGCCCAGGCGCACCGGGCAAAGCCAACCGTAGCGAGCGCGGGGTGAAAGTGCTGGAGCGGCCGCGTCGTGAAGACGTCGACACCGCTGCGTGGCAGCCGGAGTTGTTGACCGGTGCCGACGGCAAAACCCGCTTCACTTTCAAGATGCCGGACTCGCTGACCCGCTGGCGCATTACCGCCCGCGCCATCGCCGATGACGGTCAGGTCGGGCAGAAGAAGCAGTTCGTGCGTTCGGAAAAACCGCTGTACCTGAAGTGGAGCGGGCCGAGCAAATTCCGCAAGGGCGATCAGCCGCAACTCGGTGTGTTTGCGTTCAGTCAGGCCGAAAAGCCGGTCAAGGCTGAACTGGTCACTCACTATGCGGGCGCCGAACAGCGTCTGCCGGTGACCCTGAACAACGGCATCAACTACCTGCCGCTGCCGGCGTTCACATTGGCTTCCGGCGAATGGACGGCGGAGTTGGTGCAGGACGGCAAGACCGCCGACTCCCTCGCCGTGCGCCTGAGTGCGACCGGTGACGGCTGGCAAGTGACGCAGACGCAGAGCCTTGATGTCGCCAGTGGCGACACTGCGCTGAGTCTGCCGGCCGACGCCACCGATATTCGCCTGCGTCTGGATGACAGTCCGCAAGCGTTGTTCCGTTCCGCGCTCGACGATCTGCTCAGCTATCCGTATGGCGGCGTCGAGCAGACTGCCAGCCGTTTGCTGCCGTTGAGCATTGCCTATCCATCGCTGGCATCGAATCCGCAGATTCGTGATCGCTTGCGCCTGATCATGCAGAACAGCCGGTTGCGGCTGGTGCAAATGGCCGGACCTTCGGCGAGCTTCACCTGGTGGGGTTACGACGGTGAGCCGGATGCGTTCCTCACTGCTTACGCCTACTACGCCGACTGGAATGCCAGCCAAGTGCTGGAGTTGACCTTGCCACCGGAGCACTGGCAGCGGGTGCTGGAGGTGTACGCCAAGCAAGCGCCGAACACTCCATTGCTGCAACGGGCGCTGATTCTGTCGTTTGCCAAGCAGATGCATTTGCCGGTGAACACCTTGCTCAGCGGGTTGATGGACGATCTGGCCAAGGCCGGTGAGGGTAACGCCGAGACGTTGATGGACGACGGCGAAGACAGTCTGGTGATGAGTGATCCGGATTCGGCGCTTGGTCTGGCGGCGGCGCGGGTGTTGACCGCTTCGTTGGCCACTCAATCGAAAGTGGCCTTGCCTGACGCGTTCAATCGTCAGCTGGCTGCGGCGCAACAGCGTCTGTCGGTCAGCTCGCAGCCGTTTGCCGAAGCGCTGAACCTGTCGCTGCAACCGTTCGATCAGGCCAGTGCGCAAGTGTTACTGCAACGTCTGCTGCCTCAGCAATCAACCCTTGAACGTGCGCTGGCGCTGACCTGGCTGCAACGCAGCATCGCCCAGGCATCGCCGACCATCGCGCTGACACCGGGTGAAGGCTGGAAGAAAAACTACGGTGCTACCGGTGAGATGTACTGGACTTGGCAAGGCGCCACTCCGGTGCCGAGCGTGTTGACGGTGTCCGGTACGCAAGAGCGTCCGCTGCGCGCGGCGTTGAGCTTCCAGACCCAGCAACCGGCGGTCGATCCGATGGCCGTGAGCATCACTCGTCGCCTGTCGCGACTGGTGCCGGGCGATGAAGCCTTCACCTTCAAACTGGAGCCGGTCGGCAGCAAGCCGCTGTCCAGCGACAGCCTGTATCTGGACGAAGTGATCCTCACCAGCAAAGCGCCGAAACCACTGCGCTACGGCATGCTCGAAGTGCCGCTGCCACCGGGCGCCGATGTCGAGCGCACCACCTGGGGCATCAAGTTACAAGGCAAGGAGGGCACCGAGCCGACCGCGCTGGAGAAGGCGCGATTCGAACCGGGCCAGTTGGCCTACGCCGTGCCGGTCGATGCGCTGAGCGGCGAGTTGCGCCTGCGCCATCTGGTGCGCTTCTCGCAGAAGGGCCAGTTCAGCCTGCCGCCGGTGCGTTTCAAGCAAGTCTACGCACCGCAGCATCAGGCCCAGGAAGTGAAAGCCGCCCTCGGTCAGGTCACGGTCAACTGACATGAGCCGGCCGCTGCTGTGGCTGCTGATGTGTGTGATCCCTGCGCTGGCAACGGCGCAGGACGAGCCGTTGCGCGTGGCCTACAAGGGCGAATTGTTGTCGTTGAGTCAGACGCAACTGATCAAGCGTGAACCGTTGCCGTCATCGCTGGATACGCCGCTGGGCAGTCTGTGGAAGTTGTTTGTCTACGCATGGCTGGTGGATACCGGAGCGCGGGAGCCGGCGTATGAATGTCGCGGGCAATCGAAAGACGAGATTTATTGCTGCTCGGCGGGTGGCAAGATCGAGCGTGATCAGGCGTTGGTGAAATCCTGCGGGTTGTATTTCGAGCCTGCGCGGTTAGGGATTTCGGCGGCGGATTGGCGAACCTATTGGCAGGCGCGGAGGGCGCCGTCGTGGTTGCTGGATCTGCCTTCGGTGCAACCGGCTCAACGGGTTTCCGTGGTTGAACTGCTGAAGGTTATGGCCTCGTTGCCGGCGCAGGATCAGGCGCGTCGAGTGCTACTCGACGTGGTGCTGAACGCGGCGGACGGCAATGTCGTTGGTGAACTGGGCGGGCGCTTGCGGGTGAAAACCTGGAGCTGGCTCGGTGATCAGGACCCACAATCGCGGCAGGGCGGGTTTGCTGGTTGGACGGCGGATGATGCTCCGATCTGGGCGGGCGGACGTGGCACCAGCCAGATGGTCTTGCGCCATTATGGACAGGCATTGGCGACGGTGTTGCCAGCGGCATGGCCAGCAGAGGCGGGGCGTTGTGTTGAAGTCAGATTGTTCTCGCGCTATCCGGTTTCGCGGGTTTTGACTGGCGAGCGGGTGGTCACTTCCGGCCCGTTGCAGGGCGACTACCGCGTCGAATTCGCCAACGGCAACGCGCTGGATATCCACAGCGACGGCGAGCTGTTTCTGCTCAACGACAAACTCGTCGCAAGGCTTGATCGCGAAGAATACGTCGCGAGAGTACTGGAACGTGAAGCCAAACCCGAACCTGCCGAAGCCGCCAAGGCGTTGGCCGTGGCGATTCGCACGTATCTGCTGCAAAACGCCATGCGCAACGGCGACTGCCTGAGTATCGACGACAGCAGCAATCGCCAGCGCGTTGCACCGCGCCCGGCCTCTGCTGAATCCCGAAGCATCGCCGCATGGACCGCGGATCTGGTTTTGGCCGGCAGCACCGTCACCTATCACTCCGATCAACCCGGCCCGGACAAACTCGCCTGGCAAAAAGCTGTCGAGCAAGCCAAGGCCGGTCAACGTTACGACGCGATTCTGCTGCACGCCTATCCGCGCGCCAGCCTCAGCCGCTGGGACAACCCCGTCGCTTCCTGCGAAGCGCTGCCCGCCGCACAAGACTGGCTGCAGAAACAGCGACGCGGCTGGCGTCCGAAGCTGGAAAGCGAAACCGGCTACAACGAAGTCAGCACATTTGCCGTGTGCAAACTGGCCTTCGGCAGGCCCTTCGTCGACCGCGAACGCCAACGCATCTACGTGCGCGGCGTGCTGACTCTGCAGGATCGCCTCGATCTGACGCACGAATATCTGCACCTGGCCTTTGAAGCACATCCCAACGGCCAGGATGAAACCTACATCGAAGGGCTCGCCCGTCACCTTTTGCTGGAATAGACCATGACACTCCGTTATCCACAGGTCTTGCTGCTGCTCTGCACGTTGACCGCGCTCTCGCCGGCCATCGCTGCCGGTGGCGTCAAACTCGACACCCCGGTCGGCGGCTGGCGCAGTGGCGCTCCCGAAGGCGAGGGCGAAAGCTTCCGCCAGACCGTCAACTACCCGGCCTCATCGGTCAGCACCCCGGTGGGCCAAGCCAACACCGCGCGCATCAGCGGCGAGATAAAAGCTGCGCGGAAGGACAACGAACCCGGTCGTTTGATCGTCAACGGCGTGAGCATGCCGCTGAAAATCGACGACAGTGGCCGCTTCGACCGCCCGTTCTCCTTCCCCAACGGCAGCAACAGCGTCGAAGTGCGCAGCCCCGACGGTCAGCAGCGTCACCGCACGCAATTCCTCAACACCAGCGGCGGCGCCACCCCGGCCAAGCTGCGCGTACTGCTGGCATGGGACAGCGACGGCACCGACCTCGACCTGCACCTCGTCACCCCCGACGGCGCGCACATCTGGTACGGCAACCGCAGCGCCGCCAACGGTGCCGCGCTTGACGTCGACGTCACCACCGGCTACGGCCCGGAAATCTTCGCCATGCCGGCGCCGATCAAGGGCCAGTATCTGGTGTATGTGAATTACTACGGCGGTGGCTATCGCGGGGATGAGGATGGCGGCGATGAGGCGGTGCAGCCGCTGACCACGGCGCAGGTGACGGTGATTACTGAAGAAGGTACGCCGAGCGAGAAGATGGAGACGTTTCTGATCCCTATGCGCGCGGTGGGAGAGCTGACGCTGGTGAAGTCATTCAGTTATCCCTGAGCAGGTACTCGCTCAGGGATAGCACTAGAAACCGGGCGGAATGTAACCGGGTACGAACGGAACGTTGATGCATTTGCCATGAATGATTTTTCCGTCCTCGATCCTGAACAGTACGATCTTTTTGGCTTTATTGACGGTCGCTTCCAGTTTGCAGTCAGAGCTATGCCCGACCGTCTCGTAGTACTCGGTGTACACCATGCCGTTGCCGGTGTGATTCATTGAAGTGCCGGCCGCTTCGGTGGTGGTCCAGCTGGAGGATTTGAACCAGGTCAGGACGGCCAGATTTTCGCCGTTGGCACCGGTCTGTTTTTTCATTGAGTCAGGTTTACCGAACAGATCGAGTGCTTCCTGAACATCCCGTCCTTCCCAGCGCGACTGTGCAATCAGGTGGCAGCCATTAATCATTGAGACTGTGGCTGTTATCAGCAACGTCAGTAACGTTTTAGTCCATTGATTCATCATGACTCCCGGTGTCATGTGCGAGACGAAATAGCGCGCTGCAGCGCCCAGAAATCAGGCTGTTACTTGTTGCCCAGTATCGAGTCGAGGTTGTCCATCATCTGGCCTTTCTCTTGAATCGGTGCAAGTTTGAAGAACATCTGCTGCATGCCCTGAATCATCTGCAAGTGCTCCATCTTGCCCACTGCAATCATGTCTTTTTTCTCTGGAGTGCAAACGAAAGCCAAAGCGCGCTGGACCCAGAATTCTTTCGGCTGTTGCCATTGCTCGTTTACTTTCAGGTGCCGCAGCATGTAGGCAATTCGATCCACCGACTGGCCATTAACAAACCGCACCTTGTTGGTCTTGCACTGAACTTCCAGGTTGTAGGCATCGATCATTGGCTTGCCCGGCTCTTCATACACCAGCGTCACCGCCAGCATTTGCGCACCCTTGGTACGCGTCGACGGCACAACTGATGTGCTGTCGGCGACATACATGATGTTCTTGTGCGGAACGCCGTTGCCGTAAATGATCCACCAGTCGCCGACGGGGTTCGGCTCTTCCGCTGACGCTGAGGTGGCAGTCAAGAGTGCAGTCAGTAGAGCGAGGGATTTACTCAATCTGAAAAATGATGACATGGTGTTGCTCCATTCCTTGGCGCTTTTGTAATGCACAAAAACAGAATGGAAATTTAGTGGCGGGTGCCGGCTGGGGCAATTAGGGCGGATGTGCTAATGGCTTATTGAAATGGCCGTTTGTTGGGCATTAATTATCGGCAAGGCTCAAGTACAGCGAACGCAAAGTCTGTACACGATTACGCCCCTTGTCTTTGGCGCCGTACAGCGCCTGATCCGCTTCCGATAGCAGGCGTGACAAGTCGTAGCCGGATTCACGGGTAGTCACAACTCCGATGCTGACGCTGAGCAGCCCCGGCTCAAGAATCGACAATTGCGAGAACGAACGGCGGATCCGTTCGGCAATTTCCAGTGCAGTCTGCTCATCGCAATCGTTAAGCAGGCAGGCAAACTCCTCACCGCCAATCCGCCCGCAAACATCTTCCTTACGCAGGCTCTCGGCCACGATCCGGCCGAACGCGATCAACGCCTGATCCCCAACGGGATGGCCATAGGTGTCATTCAGACGCTTGAAGTTATCCAGATCACAAAGCAGCAACGCCGCCGGTTCTGCGTGTTGCTGGCTTTCAGTAAGCATCTGGCCGGCGTTCATCATGAACGCGCGACGATTGCCAATGCCTGTCAGCGGATCGCTGAACGCCGCCGCTTTGAGTTTGAGCTCTGCACGTTCCTTGACCATCGCCAGGGTGATGTAGGCAATGCCGATGACATACAGCATCGACTCGAACAGCATGAACGAGAAAAACGGCACACCCTCGCCAGTGCCCAGCAGCGCCTTTGTCACCGGCAGCCCTTCATCGGTCGCACTGCGAACGGCGTAGAACACAGTGTGCAGAACGGTTAGCACCAGCGCCGGCATAAACGCGACGTCCAGAGTGTGGCGACTGCGCCAGAGCTCCAGCGTTGTCAGCACGCCGTAACCGAATGCCAGCAAGGAGTAGATCAGAACCCGATTTGGCATCGACTCGTAGAAGGCGGGAATCAGACACAAGGTCAGCCAGGCGAACGCGCCTGCCAGAATGCCGGACACTGACGGTCTGCGCCCGACCAGCGTGCGCATGGCCGTCCAGTTCATCGCTGCACTGAGTAACAGAACAACATTGCCGAACACAATGGGAATGAAGTCGACCCCTCGATCACGCCAACTGACCAATACCACGCCCAAGGCGCCCAGCAGCATCATGCTTCCGAGGTACGCCAGTGGCGGCTCGCGGGTTTCGCGATACCAGGCGTGCAGCGTCAAAAGCCCCATCAAAAAGAAGACGAAGACCGAAACGACCAGCAGGGTCGGGATATGCAGGACCATTCCATGGATTCCCGTGAGGCTCAATACCGGAATCCGGCCGGTGGCGGGAATGCGGGTAAAAACAGAGGGGGTGGTTATAAGGCGGGATTTAGCACTGTGGGGGTTGGGTTTTGCAAGTGTTGGCGCATTGACCTGAGGATTGCCTAAGCCATCGCGAAAGGCAGCGGGGCAATTGTGCAGCAGCAATTGCCCTGTTTCGCTCCGGCGTCAGGCCGCTATGTTTGGACTGAAACTGCTGGAAGTAAGGCGCTCAATTGCGATAGTCAGAGCTTGATCGTCGAACAGCTTGTTTTTCCGCGCTGCAGCGCTGGAGCCACCATCCCATTTCATCAGTGCTTCGCGTAAAGCCGGAACGGTTGGCGCAACACCATCATGAATCAGCAACCAGTCGACCGTCGCTAGCAGCTCCATGCCAAAAGGAGATTCAAAACCATCGATCAATTCGGCCGTGCGCTCCAAAGCCTGGGAGTATTCCTTGGCTTCAGTCTTGAGGTAGGTCTGCAAAAAGGCTTTGCGATCCTGGTCAAACCAAATCACATCGGTGATTCCCGCATCACTGATGCGCTTGTCGCAATGCAGATAGCTGCCATCCAGATTGTTGAGCAGATGTTCCAATCGATTAGCGTACGGTCCGAATTTATGGGCGACGAATTTAAGATTCAGCGGGTTCTCAGTACTAGGAAGTTTTTCGATTGCATGCTCAAGAAACCACGCCAGTTTCTGAATCTCGAGCAGGCTGCATTCCATCCCCAGAACCCAATAACGTCGTACCAACTCTGCAATCAGCGCCCGTGCCGGAGTGAGTTGCTCAACTCCGTTGCGTTTAGCGACATTCAGATACTGATTGGAGGGTTCGAACACCAATACATCCACGTCCAGATCGTCCAGTACTTCAACAATTTGCTCACGCACTTCAGGCCACTTCAGCCCACCGTTACCAGCACCTAGCGGCGGGACAGCGACAGACTTCACATCGTTTTCTATCAAGAAACGACGCAGATCATGCAAACCCTCGGTAATCCACGCCATTTGCGAGGGAGAGCGCCAGTGGCGTTTGGTAGGGAAGTTCACGATCCAGCGCGGGCCATCGAGTTCATTGGTGGCCGTCACGTGCATTTTGCCGGTTTCTACTTCGCCGGCCTTGCACGCTGCTGCATACAGACGGTAATTCTGCGCAAAGCGTTCTTTGAACATCAACGCGATGCCTTTACCCATCACACCCACAGTGTTCACCGTGTTGACGAGGGCTTCGGTTTTGGCTTCCAGCAGGTTGCCTTGGGTGAATCTGATCATTGGAAATACCATTTGGGGCGCGCATGGACTAGCAGAGCAAGAGCCAGATCAGAGAGCGGCAAACCTTATTCCTCATCAAAGTAATCGCGATCCAGCGTCGGCAACCGCAACAAGCGCGATGTCACGCCAACCTCATGATCCATCATCAGATGCACCAGTCGCGTTCCGTCTACCAACACAATGCCATCCACCGATTTAGCGAAGTCAACAGCGTGCGCGGTAAAGCCAGACGTGGTGATGAATACGCCGCGCTTAGCTTTTTGCCCGGCGAGTGCTCCGTAGAACGCCTGCAGTTCAGGCCGGCCAACCGTGTTTTGCCAGCGTTTGGCCTGAACATAAACCTTCTCCAGCCCTAATTTATCGAGCGAGATAATGCCGTCGATACCCGCATCACCGGAACCGCCGACACGTTGCAGATCATTGCGACTGGCGCCATACCCCAGTCGATGAAGCACATCCAGCACGATCACTTCGAAACGGTTGGGGCTAACTTGCAGCAAGTTGTCCAAAATGTCCGCCGCCGTGGCATCGCGCAATTCCTTTAGCGCTCGCTCCAGTCGGTCGTCAGGGCTTTCGGTGGCGGAGGTCAGGTCTGGCTCAATGTTTGGTTGGTCGTCTAGTGGTTCAGCATCAGGCGCGACCTTCAGCTTCACATTCATGTAGCCGATTGCCAAATGCTCCACGTCCTTGGCCGACAATGGAAATGCATGCTCCTTGGCGTACTGCGCGCCTGCATCAGTCAATTTCCAGTAACCGCGTTTGGCACTGCTGGAAAGACCGGCACGTTTGAGTCGATCGTGCGCCCAACCTGAACGGTTTTTGTAGGTAGCCTGACCACTGGCGATCAATTCTTCGCGCTGTGCTTCGGTCAATTGCAGTGTTTTTGCTGCCGCTTCGTGAGCGTCCCGAGCAATCGCACCCTCGGGTTTTGTGGCGAGAAAACGAAGGATCGGTTCGATGAACTGATCGTAGGTTGGAACGGACATAGGCGCATCCCTGTGCTGAAGGTTTTTTAACTAACCGGCGGGCGAGTATAAATTAACGCTCGCTGAGGATGCCTTGGAGAGTAAGCACTGTTTGCGTGAAAACGTAAGTCGCTATGTCTCGGTTCGCACATATGTCGAATATCTGGCTGGTTCACTTTCTCACAGGCATTAAAAAGCCGGCTTGTGGCCGGCTTCTCGGGGACTGGCTTGGCCTATTTTTGGTAAGCCTTGCCAGCCTTCAAAACGTACATCCGGATCTGCGTCCGGCTGTGGGACTTGGTCAGACGTTGGTCTGCCGCGTCGGGCGCTGTCTGAGCCGCGGGGCGGGTCGATGCGCAAATGTGGGGCGCAGGATACTGAGTTTTGTTGTGGATTCCCAGCCTGAAGTGCGGTTTAGAGCGACCGCAGTCGAACAAATTCGAGATTTGTACCGATTATCAGGGCCTCATCGCGAGCAGGCTCACTCCTACAGGGGGCTTTGCGGGCCGTGAGATCAAAGAAACGGCACCACCGGCCGCCGCTTGCTCACCGTCGACCACCAGAACACCCAGCCCAATATGTGAATCCGTTGCTCTTCAATCTGCGCAGGGTGGAACACTTCGTCCGGGTATTCGGCGCTGTTGTGGCTGCGCAGGCGCAAGCCGTTGCCGGGCATACGGTGCAGGTATTTGATGCGCAGCATGCCGTCGTGTTCGATGGCGTAGATTTCGCCGTCCACCACTTTTGTCAGGCCGCGGTCGATGGCGACGATGGAGCCGTCTTCGATGCGTTCGGCCATGCTGTTGCCGATCATGTGCGCGCAGATGGCGTCGGCGTGGCGGATTTCCAGTTGATCCAGTGGTGCACGCAGCAGGCGGATGGACAGGTCCGGGTCCTGAATGACGTGGGTTTTGTCGGAGCCGTTGGTCAGGGGTGTTTCTTTGAAGAAGGCCAGTTCAATGTCATTGGGATGGATGAATCGGTAGGCGCCCTGTGGATCGTGGGCGTCAAAGCTGTCGCCGTTGCTGGCAGGCGGAGTCAGGCTTGGCAGCTCTTTTGTGCCTTCGCCGGTTTTCAGCCATTCGCTGTTGACGGACAGCAGGCGTGAGACTTCTTCCATGCGATACGCCGGGACGCCCCGGGTGTACCAGTTGTGGACATTTTGGGCTTCCGTGCCCCAGAACTTTGCGAAACCCGTCGTCGAGATGTTCGCAGCTTCCAGGAGTGCCTTGAATCTTGGACCGCTAGTGTTCTTTCTCATAAACACGGAGTCTACGGCCGTGCCAGAGCGGTTTGAATAAACCGGACGTTCAAAAACGGGCTGAATTTTGCGACGGGATGTAAGACGATCTTGTGGGAAATTACACAGGCTAAAACTTTTCTGTAGTCCGCCATAAACACTCTGTTTAAGACGGCTTTTGCCGAGCACAAAAAACCCCGGATCAACCGGGGTTTTCTTCAAGCCTCGCGCGTAGCGCAGGTGCTTAGCCTTTGTAGGCGGCAACCGACTTGGTGATCGCTTCGCGGGCGGCGTCTGCACCGGCCCAGCCTTCGATCTTGACCCATTTGCCTTTCTCGAGATCTTTGTAGTTCGCGAAGAAGTGCTCAATCTGCTGGATCAGCAGTGGCGGCAGGTCGGTGTATTCCTTCACATCGACGTAAAGCTGGGACAGCTTGTCGTGTGGCACTGCGATGACTTTGGCATCGCCGCCGCCGTCGTCAGTCATGTTCAGGATGCCGACTGGGCGCGCGCGGATCACCGAGCCTGGCGCAACCGGATAAGGGGTCACAACCAGCACGTCGAGGGGATCACCGTCGTCAGCCAGGGTGTTCGGGATGTAACCGTAGTTGGCCGGGTAGAACATTGGGGTGGCCATGAAACGGTCAACGAACAGGCAATCGCTGTCTTTGTCGATTTCGTATTTGATCGGCGCGTGGTTGGCCGGAATCTCGATCGCGACGTAGATGTCGTTCGGCAGGTCTTTGCCAGCCGGAATCTTGCTGTAGCTCATTGGGCGTTGCCCCCGTAGTTGACCAAAAACACTTGGCCGGATTGACCAAAAAGTGGCGGCGATTATAGGCATATTCTGCCGTCGGCGCCATGTACCGAAAGTCGTGCAGAGCTTAGTCGTGCGCCTGATAGACCGGGTCTGTGGCCTGAAGTTGCCGTAACCGGCTCAACGGGTCCTGACGGTAGAAAAGCTGTAGCTGCGCATAGACCTGTGGATAAGCCTCGTGCAGCAGATCCGGGGCGCTGAAAAAGTACTCGCTGGTAACGGCAAAGAATTCGGCCGGGTTCTCGGCGGCGTAGGGATCTATGGCGGTTTCGGCGTCAGGATTGCGATCGAGCTGACGGTTGAGATCGTCGTAGGCGTGTTGCATCACTTCGGCCCAGTCGCTGACGCGCATGTCAGCATGCAGTGGCGGCAGGCCGTTGGCGTCGCCATTGAGCATGTCGAGTTTGTGCGCCAGTTCGTGGATCACCAGGTTATAGCCTTCCCAGCCACCACTGGCCATCACGCCCGGCCAGGCGAGGATGATTGGCCCCTGTTGCCAGGCTTCGCCGCTGTGTTCACCGTCCCACTCATGCTCGACGCCGCTGGCATCGCGATGACGTTGCGGGCTGAGGAAATCGTCGGGATACAGAACAATCTCGTGAAAACCCTGATACCAGTTCAGGTCGCCCAGATTCAGCAGTGGTAATTGCGCCTGGGCGGCGAGCAGCAGGCGTTGTTCCTGATGCAGTTCGACGCCGGGCAGGGCGCTCAGGTGTTTGTCCTCGAGGAACAGCACGCAGGCTTCGCGCAGCCACTGGTCTTCGGTAGCGCTGATACCGTCAAGGAAACTCAGGTGATGGCGCACCCGCTGCCACATCTCGTCGGCAATCGGGTGCCTGGCCAGAATGCGCCGGCGACGCCAGGCGCTCAGCGACCACATCGGCTTAGTGCGATTGGGCTTTGGTGCCGCCGAAACGGCTGCGAACCACGCCGAGGATCATCGGCACCAGCGACAACAGAATGATCGCTACCACCAGCAACGACAGGTTTTTCTTGATGAACGGTACGTTGCCGAAGAAGTAGCCCAGCGTCACCAGACCGCCGACCCAGAGGATGGTGCCCAGCACGCTGAAACCGAAGAAGCGCGGGTATGGCATCTTCGCTACGCCGGCGACGAACGGCGCAAAGGTACGGATGATCGGCAGGAAGCGCGCCAGCGTTACGGTCTTGCCGCCATGCTTGTCGTAGAAGTCGTGGGTTTTTTGCAGGTAATCGCGACGGAAGATTTTCGAGTTCGGGTTGCTGAACAGTTTCTCGCCAGCCGTTCGTCCGATCACGTAGTTGGTGCTGTCGCCAAGGATCGCCGCGAGCATCAGCAGGCCGCCCAACAGCACCGGATCCATGCCACCGCCCGCCGCAACGGCACCGGCAATGAACAGCAACGAGTCACCCGGCAGGAAGGGCATCACTACCAGACCGGTTTCACAGAAGATCACCAGAAACAGGATGGCGTAGATCCATGGCCCATAGTTGTTCACCAGCAAATCGAGGTACACATCGAGATGCAGGATAAGGTCGAGCGGGTTGAAATCCATGGGGGCACCTGTGTGACGGCCCGACTCGGCAGGCCTGTGCGGATGACTTCGTGTAAGCCTACAGCGGGGTGTAGTTTTTCTTACAAGCCGGAAAGCTCGGGATTATACGGTCTGAAGGATGAAAAGCGCGTTGGTTTTGTAGCGGGGGATGTCGGGATGTGAGGATTTGTCAGACAGATAATCATTGTGGCGAGGGAGCTTGCTCCCTCATCACAGGCAAACCGCGCGATCAGAGTTCTTCGCTGATCGGCAGCACGTAGTTCTTGAACTCGGTGTCTTCCTTGAACCCGATGGACTCGTAGGTTTTCTGCGCGACTTCATTGTTGCTGCTGGTGGAGACGCGCATACGCACGGCCTGGGTTTCCTTGGCCATTTTTTTTGCGGTGCGGATCAGGTTATCGGCGACCAGTTGGCGGCGGGCGTCTTCGGCGACATAGATGTCGTTGAGGATCCAGACGCGCTTGAGTGACAGCGAAGAAAAGCTTGGGTACAGCTGACAGAACCCCATCAGCTTCTTGTCGTCATCATCGGCCAGCGCCAGATAGATCACCGACTCCTTGCGGCGCAGGCGTTTTTCGAGGAAGGCGCGGGAGGAATCCGGGTAAGGCAGGGAACCGTAGAACTCGCGATATTTGACGAACAACGGGGTCAACAAATCCAGATGTTCGAGGGTCGCTTGAATAATCCGCATGATAGGTCTCGTCTTCAAGTGGCTGTCTTCAACTGCTCTGACGGCGATGGGAAACCCGTGCGGCCGTGCATCGATCCTGCCTGAAACCTGCGCAGAAACGCAATGCGGAAACGGTTCAGGCAGGGGGCGGGCTGAGTAGGAAGTTTCCTTTCATGTCCGCACCGGCGTCCGACTCCAGCGTCTGAACCTGTGCTTCGTCCTTCAGATTCACGCCCGACAGCTGTCTGCGACAAGCTTCCCGCATCAAGTACAGCAAGCGATGCGCCGCCATGCCGTAGCTCAAGCCTTCGAGCCGTACATTGGAAATGCAGTTGCGGTAGGCGTCGGTCAGGCCGATCTTTGGATTGTAGGTGAAATATAAACCGAGGCTGTCTGGCGAACTGAGGCCCGGGCGTTCGCCGATCAGCATCACCAGCATTTTTGCGCCGAGCAGTTGGCCGATCTCATCACCGACGGCAACGCGGCCCTGTTCCACCAGGACAACGGGCGCCATCGACAAGCCGTCGTCGCTCATTTGCTCTTCCAGTCGCGTGAGAAACGGCAAGGTATGCCGATGCACCGCCAGTGCCGACAAACCGTCAGCCACGACAATTGCCAGATCGACACCGCCCGGATGCGCCGCTGCGTACTCGCGCAAGGCCTGCGCCGATTCTTCGCTGAGCTTGCGCCCCAGATCCGGGCGTTGCAGGTAGCTGTTGCGATCCACGGCGGCGCTGTGCAGCAACAAGGATTCGCGTCCGCGCTCGTTCAGTTGCGCGCTGAGTCCGGCATGATCAAATGGCAGATGCACGGCATCACGTGCCTGGGCATGGGCAAATTGGAAATCCAGTTGCGCGCTGGTCGGCAGGCTGGTGCCGGTGCGGCCGAGAGCGATGCGTGCCGGGGTCAGGCGGCGCAGTTCCAGCCACGGGTTTTGCGGGTCGATGGGCGGTTTTTCCATGTGACTCATCCCAGTTGTGCCAGCGCCTGGCGGAAGGCCGGCGGCAAGTTGTTGCCAAAGCGAACCTTGCCGTCCGCTTGCGTGAAGATGCCCATGTTGGCCAGCCATTGCTCGAACTCCGGCGCCGGTTTCAGGCCCAGGGTCTGCCGGGCGTAGAGCGCGTCATGAAACGAAGTGGTCTGGTAATTGAGCATGATGTCGTCGGAGCCGGGGATGCCCATGATGAAGTTGATCCCGGCGACCCCAAGCAAAGTCAGCAAGGTGTCCATGTCGTCCTGATCGGCTTCGGCGTGGTTGGTGTAGCAGATGTCACAACCCATCGGCACGCCGAGTAGCTTGCCGCAGAAGTGGTCTTCGAGGCCGGCGCGGATGATCTGTTTGCCGTTGTAGAGGTATTCCGGGCCGATAAATCCTACGACGGTGTTCACCAGAAACGGCTTGAAATGTCGTGCTACGGCGTAGGCCCGGGTCTCGCAGGTCTGTTGGTCGACGCCGTGGTGGGCGTTGGCCGACAGTGCGCTGCCCTGACCGGTTTCGAAATACATCAGGTTCTGCCCGAGAGTGCCGCGGTGCAGGCTCAGACCGGCGTCGTAGCCTTCCTGCAACACGTTGAGGTTGATGCCGAAACTGGCGTTGGCCGCTTCGGTGCCGGCGATGGACTGGAACACCAGATCCAGCGGCACGCCACGGTTGATCGCCTCTATGGAGGTGGTGACGTGGGTGAGCACGCAGGCCTGAGTCGGGATGTCGTAGCGCTGGATGATTGCGTCGAGCATCTCCAGCATCGCGCAGATCGAGGCGATGCTGTCGGTGGCCGGGTTGATGCCGATCATCGCGTCGCCATTGCCGTAGAGCAGACCGTCGAGAATGCTCGCGGCGATGCCGGACGGTTCGTCGGTCGGGTGATTGGGTTGCAGGCGCGTCGACAGCCGTCCGCGCAGGCCGAGAGTGCCGCGAAACTTGGTTACCACGCGAATCTTCTGCGCCACCAGCACCAGATCCTGCACGCGCATGATCTTTGATACCGCCGCGACCATTTCCGGGGTCAGGCCGGGGGCGAGGTTGCGCAGGCTGGTTTCGTCGGCGGCGTCGCTGAGCAACCAGTCGCGGAAACCACCCACGGTGAGGTGGCTGACCACGGCGAAGGCTTGCTTGTCGTGGGTGTCGATGATCAGCCGGGTGACTTCATCGGACTCGTAAGGAATCAGCGCTTCTTGCAGGAAATGCGTAAGCGGAATGTCGGCCAGCGCCATTTGCGCAGCCACGCGCTCGCCGTCATTGAGCGCGGCGACGCCAGCGAGGAAGTCCCCGGAGCGCGCCGGGCTGGCCTTGGCCATGACGTCCTTGAGACTGTCGAAGCGATAGGTCTGGGCGCCGACCGTGTGAGCGAAACTGGCCATACACAATTCTCCGTGACGGCGCAGACCGAGCCTGCGCCGGGATTGTCGGCACTCAGTGCAAGGCTTGTTCAGCCTTCTGGATCGCCGCGAATTCTTCTTCCGGCGTGCCTGCTACCAAGTGATGTCGACTGTAGAACGCAAAGTAAGCAATTAACACTCCATAGATGACGGCGGCACCGATTACCACCCGTGGATCGACCAGGAAACCCGCGACCACGGCGATGCACGCCAGCACCAAGGCCACGCCGGAGGTGAAGATGCCGCCCGGTGTGCGGTACGGCCGGTCCATTTTGGGGCGGCGAATCCGCAAGGTGATGTGCGCGGCCATCATCAGCACGTAGGAAATGGTTGCGCCGAACACCGCCACCAGAATCAGCAGATCGCCCTGGCCGGTCAGCGACAGCCCAAAACCGATGATGCCGGGAATCACCAGCGCCAGGACCGGTGCCTTGCTTTTATTGGTTTCGGACAGTTTGCGTGGCAGGTAGCCGGCCCGTGACAGCGCGAAAATCTGCCGCGAGTACGCGTAGATGATCGAGAAGAAACTCGCGATCAGTCCGGCCAGCCCCACAAGGTTGACGAAACTGCCCATCCACGTCGAGCCGCCATAGGCTTTGCTCAACGCTTCGACCAACGGGTTACCGGAGGTCAGCAGCGAGTTGGCGCCCGCACCGCCGGGGCCGACGATCAGAATCAACAGGGCAAACATGAGCAGCACCAACATGGCGCCGATCAAGCCGCGCGGCAGATCACGTTTGGGGTTCTTGGTTTCCTCGGCGGCCAGCGGCACGCCTTCAACGGCAAGGAAGAACCAGATCGCATAGGGGATCGCCGCCCAGACGCCGACATAGCCGAATGGTAGAAACGGACTGGCACCCGCTGCGGCAGTCACCGGAATGTCGAGCAGGTTGGCGACGTCGAAGTGCGGCACCATGGCCACCAGAAACACCCCCAGCGCCAACGCGGCGACGGCGGTGATGACAAACATCAGCTTGAGCGCTTCGCCGACCCCGAATATGTGGATGGCAATGAAAATGATGTAGAAGGCCAGATAGATCATCCAGCCGCCGATGCCGAACAGCGATTCGCAGTAGGCACCGATAAACACCGCGATAGCCGCAGGGGCAATGGCGTATTCGATGAGAATTGCGGTGCCGGTGAGAAAACCGCCCCACGGCCCGAATGCACTGCGGGCAAAACCGTAGCCACCGCCAGCGGTGGGGATCATCGAAGACAACTCGGCCAGAGAAAAGCACATGCACAGGTACATGGTGGCCATCAGCAGCGTCGCCAGGAACATGCCGCCCCAGCCACCCTGAGCGAGGCCGAAGTTCCAACCGGCATAGTCACCGGAAATCACGTAGGCAACGCCCAGACCCACCAGCAGTACCCAGCCGGCGGCACCTTTTTTCAGTTCGCGTTGTTGAAAGTAATCCGATCCGACTTTTTCAAAGTCGACGGAGGCGCCGGTCGCCGGAGCGCCAGCCGGGGATTCGCTAGGCATAGGGTTTACCTTTCTTATTGTTGTATTGGCCCGGCTTTTTTGCCGGTGGGTAGCATGATCGTCCCCACGCTCTGCGTGGGGATGCCTCAACGGACGCTCTGCGTTCGACTTTGGTAGGACGCGGAGCGTCCCGGGCGGCATTCCCACGCAGAGCGTGGGAACGATCAGTGCTGCAGGTTTAGAAGAAGCCCAACGGATTGATGTCGTAGCTCACCAGCAGGTTTTTCGTCTGCTGATAATGATCGAGCATCATCTTGTGCGTCTCACGGCCAACGCCGGACTTCTTGTACCCGCCAAACGCGGCATGCGCCGGATACAGGTGGTAGCAGTTGGTCCACACGCGACCGGCCTTGATCGCGCGGCCCATGCGGTAGGCGCGGTTGATGTCGCGGGTCCACAGACCGGCGCCGAGGCCGAACTCGGTGTCGTTGGCGATGGCCAGGGCTTCGGCTTCGTCCTTGAATGTGGTGATGCTCACCACCGGGCCGAAGATTTCTTCCTGGAACACGCGCATCTTGTTGGTGCCCTTGAGCAGGGTCGGCTGGATGTAATAGCCGGTCGACAGGTTGCCCTCGAGTTTTTCCACCTTGCCGCCAGTCAGCAGCTCGGCGCCTTCGCCCTTGGCGATTTCCAGGTACGAAAGAATCTTGTCGAATTGCTGCTCGGACGCCTGCGCGCCGACCATGGTGTCGGTGTCCAGCGGATCGCCACGTTTGATTTGCAGGACTTTCTTCATCACGACAGCCATGAACTCGTCGTAGATCGATTCCTGTACCAGTGCGCGGGAAGGGCAGGTGCACACCTCGCCCTGGTTGAAGAACGCCAGCACCAGACCTTCGGCGGCTTTCTCAATGAACGTCGGTTCGGCCTGCATGATGTCTTCGAAGAAGATGTTCGGCGATTTGCCGCCCAGTTCCACGGTGGACGGGATGATGTTCTCGGCGGCGCATTTCATGATGTGCGAGCCGACCGGCGTCGAGCCGGTGAAGGCAATCTTGGCGATACGTTTGCTGGTCGCCAGCGCTTCCCCGGCCTCTTTGCCATAGCCCTGAACAATGTTCAGCACGCCCGGTGGCAGCAGGTCACCGATCAGTTCCAGCAACACGGTGATGCCCAGCGGGGTTTGCTCGGCGGGTTTGAGTACTACGCAGTTGCCGGCGGCCAGCGCTGGTGCAAGTTTCCACGCGGCCATCAGGATCGGGAAGTTCCACGGGATGATCTGGCCAACCACGCCCAGCGGTTCATGAATGTGGTACGCCACGGTGTTGCCGTCGATTTCGGCAGCGCTGCCCTCCTGCGCGCGCAGGCAGCCGGCGAAGTAACGGAAATGGTCGGCCGCCAGCGGGATGTCGGCGTTGAGGGTTTCGCGGATGGCTTTGCCGTTGTCCCAGGTTTCGGTGATCGCCAGCAATTCGAGGTTGGCTTCGATGCGGTCGGCGATTTTCAGCAGGATCAGCGAGCGCGCCTGCACGGAGGTCGCGCCCCACGCATCGGCAGCGGCGTGGGCGGCGTCCAGTGCCTTGTCGATGTCTTCGGCAGTGGAGCGTGGGAATTCGGCAATTGGCTGGCCATTCACTGGCGAGGTGTTGGTGAAGTACTGACCTTTGACAGGCGCGACGAACTCGCCGCCGATGTAGTTACCGTACTTGCTCTTGAACGAGACTTTGGCGCCTTCAGTACCGGGGTGAGCGTAACGCATGATGATGTTCTCCTTGGCTTTGTACTTATTAGAGAAACGCGCAAGTGCGCTTGCTATAAGCGTAGAGCAAAGGTCGGGCCACTGCCGTGCAGGGCAGGTAAATCAAGGTGTTGCGTGATTTCTGTCGGACGAGTGGATCGCGCCTGTGATGGTTTCGGTACAGAGGGGGTGACAGTTTGTACCGCTTTCGGCACAGCCGGTGACCGGGCAGTCTTGCCAGCATTGCAATGCGGCGGTGGCTGGAGGATGCTGGGCGTCACCTCAGCATTGGGCCGTCGAGCCTCGGGGAGAACAATAAGAAATGCACGACAACCATTTGAGTCGCCATGCCCAACAGGTTCTCACCGCTACCCAGGGCAAACCGCACCTGCACGGTCCCGGTGCCGATCCATCAATTGCCCGTTCGTGGCTGCGCTGCCTGGAGGACTATCACCTCGACCCGGCGCTGAGCATGGCGCCGACCGTGCTCGAACATGGCCGCGTTCTCGAAAGTCGCGAACGGCTGCAACAGGTGTTGCAGATCGCCGGCAATGAAATGAGCAGCCTGCATCAACAACTTTCCGGCGCCGGCCATGCTGTGCTGTTGACCGACGCGCGCGGGGTGATCCTCAACTGCGTCACCGCGCCGGCCGAACGCAAGATCTTCGAACGCGCCGGCCTCTGGCTCGGTGCAGACTGGAGTGAGGCTTGCGAAGGCACCAACGGCATCGGCACCTGTCTGGTTGAACGGCAGGCGCTGACCATTCATCAGGATGAGCACTTTCGCGGTCGCCACACCGGCCTGACCTGTTCGGCGAGCCCGGTGTTCGACCCGCATGGCGAACTGCTCGCGGTGCTCGACGTGTCGTCGGCGCGCCACGATGTCTCGCGACAGAGCCAGTTTCACACCATGGCGCTGGTCAATCTGTCGGCGAAGATGATCGAGAGTTGCTACTTCCTGCGCTGTTTCGATAACCAATGGTTGTTGCGTTTTCATTTGCAGGCCGAATCGGTCGGGTTGTTCAGCGAAGGTTTGCTGGCGTTTGACGGCGAAGGGCGGATCAGCGCAGTCAACCAGAGTGCACTGAATTTGCTTGGGCATATTCGTGGCGGCTTGCTCGGTAAACCGGTCGAGGCGTTTTTCGATTGTTCGCTGGATGAATTGCTTGGCCGCGCCAGTGCCCATGCCAGCGCCAGTTGGCCGCTGCGCACCCGTGACGGCCGACATTTGTTTGCGGTGTTGCGCGGGGAATCGCGCAAGCCTTTACCGATGGTATCGGCGCCAGTCGTGGCTGAAGCGCCGCGCCTGTCGGGCATCTGCCTCGGTGATGAGGCGCTGCAGGCAGACTTCCGTAAAGCCTTGCGCGTATTCGAGCGGGATGTGCCCTTATTGATCAATGGCGAAACCGGTTCCGGCAAGGAGGCCTTCGCCAAGGCTGTGCATCAGGCCAGTCAACGCTCGAGCAAAGCCTTCGTTGCGCTCAACTGCGCGGCAATCCCCGAGAGCCTGATCGAGAGCGAACTGTTCGGCTATCGCGGTGGCAGTTTCACCGGCGCACGCAAGGAGGGCATGCGCGGCAAGTTGCAGCAGGCTGATGGCGGGACGTTGTTCCTCGATGAAATTGGCGATATGCCGCTGGCCTTGCAGACTCGTCTGTTGCGCGTGTTGGAGGATCGTCAGGTGGTGCCAATTGGTGGCGAGCCGGAGTCGGTCAACGTGCGGATCATCAGTGCCACCCACCGTAATCTGCTGGAGCGGGTCGCGGACGGCAGCTTCCGTGAGGATTTGTATTACCGGCTCAACGGGCTGGAAGTGGCGTTGCCGGCATTACGCGCGCGCAGTGATAAATCGCAGTTGCTGGATTTTCTGCTGGCCGAAGAGGCGGGTGGTGAAACGATCCTGATCGATGAGCCGGCGCGTCAGGCTTTGCTGGCGTTCAACTGGCCGGGGAATGTGCGGCAGTTGCGCAATGTCCTGCGCACGTTGGCGGCGTTGTGTGATGAGGGGCGGATCGGGGTGGAGGATTTGCCGGTGATGATTCGGCAGGGGCGGGTGCCGATTTTTCAGCCTGATTCATCTGAACATCCACTGGAAGACGCCGAGCGGATTGCGCTGCTTAAAACGCTGGAGCAGACGCGGTGGCACATGACGCATACGGCGGAACAGCTTGGGGTCAGCCGTAATACGCTCTATAGAAAACTGCGTAAGCATGGCATTGAGCGGCGAGTCAGTTAGAAGGCCCTCACCCTAGCCCTCTCCCAGGGGGAGAGGGGACTGACCGGGTCGCTCACTGATTTACGCCGACCTGAAATATCGAGCCGAACTCAGAATTTGAAAGCGACCGAGATCGGCTCCCTCTCCCGGGAGGCGAGGGGACTGATCGAGGTGTTTTGGCGATTTACGCCGACCTGAGTTATCGAGCCGAACTGCGGATTTGAAAGCAACGTAGATCGGCTCCCTCTCCCTCGGGAGAGGGCTGGGGTGAGGGGCCGCAATCTACAGCGGAGCCTGAACCCCAAGCCCAACCATCCCCGCCCCTCACCTAAAGAGTGCGATTTCCCCCTCCCTACGCTAACCTGCGGCCATGTTTTACGAGGTCGACTATGCACATTCATATTCTGGGTATCTGCGGCACTTTCATGGGCTCGATGGCGGTGTTGGCCAAAGAGCTGGGCCATCACGTGACCGGCTCCGACGCCAACGTCTATCCACCGATGAGCACGCAGCTGGAAGCCCAAGGCATTCAACTGACGCAGGGCTATGACCCGGCGCAGCTCGATCCGGCACCGGATCTGGTGGTGATCGGCAACGCCATGTCGCGCGGTAACCCGGCGGTGGAATATGTCCTGAACAAAGGCCTGCCGTACGTCTCCGGCCCGCAGTGGCTGGCTGACCACGTGCTGCAAGGTCGCTGGTACTGGCGGTAGCTGGTACGCACGGCAAAACCACCACCAGCAGCATGCTCGCCTGGGTCCTGGAACATGCCGGCATGAGCCCGGGCTTCCTGATCGGCGGCGTGCCGCAAAACTTCTCGGTCTCTGCTCGCTTGGGCGGTACACCGTTCTTCGTGATCGAGGCTGACGAATACGACAGCGCCTTCTTCGACAAGCGCTCGAAGTTTGTTCATTACCGCCCACGCACCGCGATCCTCAATAACCTTGAGTTCGATCACGCCGACATCTTCCCGGATCTGCCGGCGATCGAGCGGCAATTCCATCACTTGGTGCGCACCATCCCAAGTGAAGGTCTGGTCATCCACCCGACCACCGAGCCGGCCTTGCAACGTGTGATCGAAATGGGCTGCTGGACCCCGGTGCAAACCACCGGTGCCGGCGGTCAGTGGCAGGTCAAACTGCTGAGCGAAGACGGCTCGGCGTTCGAAGTGATGTTCGAAGGCGTGTCGCAGGGCACCGTCGAATGGGAGCTGACCGGTCAGCACAACGTCGCCAACGCCTTGGCTGCTTTGGCGGCGGCGCGTCATGTTGGCGTGGTGCCATCGATGGGCATTGCCGGGTTGAGCGCATTCAAGAACGTCAAGCGCCGCATGGAGAAAGTCGCCGAAGTGCGCGGCATCACCATCTACGACGATTTCGCCCACCACCCGACGGCGATTGCCACCACTCTCGACGGTTTGCGCAAACGCATCGGCGACGCACCGCTGATCGCGATCATCGAACCGCGCTCCAACTCGATGAAGCTCGGCGCGCACCGTGATGGTTTGCCCGACAGCGTGGTCGATGCCGATCAGGTGATCTGGTACGCCCCGGCCAACCTCGGCTGGGACCTCGCCGGCACCGCCGCACTGTGCACCGTGCCGTCGATTGTCAGCGATTCGCTGGAAGGCATCATCGAGCGCGTGAAGAGCCAGGCCCAGCCCGGCACTCACGTGGTGATCATGAGCAACGGCGGCTTCGGCGGCCTGCACGGCAAACTCGCCGAGGCGCTGCAATGAACACTCGTTTTGAGAGCAATGGCCCGGAACGCATCACGCTGGCCATGACCGGTGCCTCCGGCGCTCAGTACGGCTTGCGCCTGCTCGATTGTCTGGTGCGGGAAGATCGCGAAGTGCACTTCCTGATCTCCAAGGCTGCACAACTGGTGATGGCCACCGAGACCGATGTGACGCTGCCGCCGAAGCCGCAGATGATGCAGGCCTTCCTCACCGAATACACCGGGGCCGCCGCCGGGCAGATCCGCGTATACGGCAAGGAAGACTGGATGTCGCCGGTAGCTTCGGGCTCCGGCGCACCGGCAGCAATGGTCGTGGTGCCGTGCTCTACCGGGACGTTGTCGGCGATTGCCACCGGCGCCTGCAATAACCTGATCGAGCGCGCCGCCGACGTCACTTTGAAAGAGCGTCGCCAGTTGATTCTGGTGCCGCGGGAGGCGCCGTATTCGAGCATTCATCTGGAGCACATGCTCAAGCTGTCGAACATGGGCGTGACGATTCTGCCGGCTTCGCCGGGTTTCTATCACCAACCGCAGACCATCGATGACCTGATCGATTTCGTTGTGGCGCGGATTCTCAATCTGCTCGGCATTCCTCAGGACATGCTGCCGCGTTGGGGTGAGCATCATCTGAGCAGCGATGAATAAGCTGCTGGCGATTTTGCTGGCGCTGCAACTGACCGGTTGCGCCACTGCGCGCACCCTCGACGCCGCCAAGCCGGGCGCGCCTGTGGTGTACTCCGGGACGCGGCTGGATTTGTATGCATTGAATGGCGGGTGTTGCGCGATGGATCGGTTCGGGGCTGAGGCGCCGAGCTATCCGGGGGTGGACCTGCCAGCGAGTGCGTTGCTCGATACGCTGCTGTTGCCATTGTCATTGCTGACGGTGATCGGTGTGAGCTTCCAGGCAACGGGCGGATTGTAGTTAGACAGATCGTTGCCACGCTCTGCGTGGTAACGCCTCCGGCGACGCTCTGCGTCATGCTTTGGGACGCAGAGCGTCCGGGAACGATCATGCGGCGGAAGATTATTTGCCGAGCTTGCGCAGCTCATCCGACTCGATCACCCGCACCCCATCCTGCTCTTCCAGGGCCAGGCGCCACATCGCCCGCGCCAAATGGCAAGCTTCGATGCCTCGGTATTTACCCGGAATCAGCTTCGACAAAGGTCCGGCCAGTTGCTCGGCAAGACGCGGTTCAGTTCGCTCACCCAACAACAGCGATGGCCGGCAAATGGTCAGTTGCGGCCAGTCCTGCGCACGCAAGGCCTGCTCCATTTCGCCTTTGACCCGATTGTAGAAGACCGACGATTTCGGATCGGCGCCAATCGCGCTGATCACAATCAGATGCCGCGCGCCCATCTCCCGCGCGCGTTTGGCGAAGGCCACGACCATGTCCAGATCCACCGCGCGAAACGCCGCTTCCGAGCCGGCCTGTTTGATGGTGGTGCCGAGGCAGCAATAGGCGATATCGACGCGACCACTGAGCTGCGGCAGAAACGCCTGCGGATCGCCCACCGGATTTTCCAGGTGCGGATGTTCCGCCAAGGGTCGACGCGAAGGGGCGAGCACGCGTGAAATCGTTGGCTCGTTGAGCAAACGGTCGAGTAGATGTTCACCGGTCAAACCGGTGGCTCCGGCAAGCAATACGTGCTGAGGCGTCAAGTACATAGTGTCTCTCCCTTGATACTGTTCAGCTTAGTTGCTCTTTATCGCTCCGTCGTTCAACGCAGCACTTTGCAATGCTTTTCTGGCTTGCTGTTTGCGCAGCAGTTGCCAGTGCGAGAGCACGGTTTTCGGCGCCCAGATCTGCGGCTCCGACGCTTCGAAATTGTCCGCCAGTTCACGCTCGGCGACGGTGGCTTTGGCCAGTTTGAATGCCTGCTCCAGATCGTCGGTCTGATTCAGAGCCTGGGCGAACAGCGCGTCGCCGAAGTAGGTGAAGTTAGCTTCTTCCGAGCAGCCGAAGGACACCCGGTCAGCGCGCGAGGCGGTCATGATCAGTGTGCGTTCGTCTTTCAGCGCGGGGATGAAACCGCCGGAGTAGCAGGCCGAGATCACGATGATCTTGTCGCGATTCTTCAGCGGCGCGAGTACGGCGGCGAGTTCGTCGGCGGGCAGGTCGGCCAGTTCCATACGCGGCTGGTCGAGCACCAGTTCATGTTCGGCGGTGCCGTGGCTGGTCAGGTAGATGAACAGCAGGTCTTCCGGGCCACTGCGTTCGGCAAGGGTTTGCGCGGCGCGACGCAGGTTCTCGCGGGTAGCCATCGGCCGGTCGCCGAGGTGGTCACGGTGGTTGACCAGACGGATCTGGCCATAAGCGCCGAAGCGCGTATTGAGCATGTTGGCGACATAGTCGGATTCACGCAGGAACACGCTTTGCTTGCCGTCACCGCCGAGGGTCAGGGTGTACAGCTCGACTGCCGGGGTCGACGCGGGAATGGCGGCCAGTGCGTCCTCGAGCAGGCGACCCTGAGCGAGCAAACCGAGTTCGAGCGTATCGGGCAGCAACTTGCCGTCGGCGTCGCGCACGCGCTGGCCGTTGATCCAGCTGCCGCTCATGACGCTGCCATCGGTGAGCACCAGGGTGCCGCGTCCGGAGTAACTGTCGTTGTCGAAACCGCCGATGTAGAAACTGCCATCAGGCAGGTTCAAACGGCCCTGACCGCTGAAGCGCCAGTCGCTGAACACGCCGATGTAATGGCTGCCATCGGCGCCGATCAGTTCGCCCTTGCCGGTCAGCGCGCCTTCCTTGAACTGGCCGAGCCAGACATCGCCGTCGGCGTTTTCGTAGCGACCTTTGCCGTGCAGTTGATTGTTCTTGAAGCCGCCGACGTAGATATCGCCGTCCGCGCTGTTGAAGGTGCCGTTGCCTTCCAGCTGACCGTTGACGAAATGCCCGCTGAACGAGTTTCCGCTGGCGTCGCCGCGCTGACCCTCGCCGTTCGGTTTACCGTGGGCGAACTGGCCTTGATAGGAGCTGCCGTCGTCCATTTCCAGGCGACCGAGCCCGGAGTATTGATCAGCCTTGAACTCGCCACGGTAGGTCATGGCGTTTTCTTTCAGGGTGCCTTCGCCTTCGCGGCGGCCCTGCTTGAAGCCGCCGGTGTAACTGCTGGCGTTGGTGGTCAGGCTGCCCTGACCGTCGAACAGACCTTGCTGAAACTGCCCGCGATAAACCTCGCCATTGCTGCCATGCCATTCGCCCTGACCATGCCACTGACCTTTGTCGAACTGGCCGGCGTACCAACTGCCGTTGGGGTAGTCGACGCGGCCCTGACCTTGCAGCAAGCCATCGACCAGTTCACCGCGATAGCGTCCGCCGTCGGGCAGGCGCGCATCCGGCGGCAACAGCGATTCGCCGTCGCCGCACGCGGTGAGCATCAGGGTCAAGGCAAGGGGTGCAAGACGAGCGAGTGAGCGCATAGCGGGATCCGGGCAATTAGGCGACCGAGTATGCCGCAGCTATGCGTCGCATATATAGAGACGTGACGCGAAACAGCGTGCGCTGCTTCGCATCCGGAACCATCAGACGAAGCAGAGCGACAGTGGTTCGGCGATATAGGCCGGTTTGTCCGAGCCTTCTATCTCCAGTGTCGCGGTGGCTTTGAGCAGCCACTGCCCGGGTTTTTTCTCGGTGACTTCACCCAGATCGACCTTCAGGCGAACTTTGGAATTGACCTTCACTGGCTGGATGAAACGCACGCTGTCCAGACCGTAGTTGACGACCATCTTCACGCCTTGCGGCAGGATCAGGATGTCTTCCATCAATTTCGGGATCAGCGACAACGACAGGAAACCGTGGGCAATGGTGCTGCCAAATGGCGTTTGCGCGGCTTTGACCGGGTCGACGTGAATGAACTGATAATCACCGGTGGCTTCGGCGAACAGGTTGATGCGTTCCTGATCGATGGTGAGCCATTCGGAACGTCCGAGTTCCTTGCCGACATAATCTTTGAGCTCTGCAACGGGAACATAGGGCATTGAGACTCTCCTTGGGTTCATCGGTTTTATAGTTTTTCAGGTGGGGGGATTTGACCTCCCTGCGAACCACTGTAGATCATCATGGCGATTTGCTCCGGTCAACCGACCATGCTTTTGGCGAATGCCGATCCATAGCGCAGGCGTGCTTATAATGCCGAGCCCCTGCTGGGCAAAAAGTAAGACGGAGATGTCGGATGTTGCTACGTGGCCTGACCTTGCTGGTGCTGTTTCAATTGCTCGGCACGGCGCTCAATCATTTGCTGTTGCCGGTGCTGCCGGGGCCGATCATCGGCCTGCTGCTGTTGCTGGTCTTCCTGATCATTCGCGGTGAAGTCGGCGAACCGCTGAACCTTGCGGCCGGCAGTCTGCTGCGTTATCTGCCATTGCTGCTGGTGCCGCCAGCCGTCGGCGTGATGGTTTACGCCACAGCCATTGCCGCCGATTTCTGGGCGATTGTCGGCGCACTGGTGCTGTCGCTGCTGCTGTCGATGGCGTTCGCCGGGGTATTGATGCAGCGCCTGGTTAAACGGCACGCGCCAGCGTCGGAGGAATCCTGATGCTTTTCGATTGGCAGGGCGCCTGGGCTTCGGTCATTCATCATCCGCTGTTCGGCATCGGCATCACCCTCGGTGCCTATCAACTGGTGCTGGCGGCGTTCGAGAAAACCCGCTGGATCTTTCTGCAACCGGTGCTGGTCTCCATGCTGTTGGTGATTGGCATTCTGGTCGGCTGCGGCCTGACCTACGCCGAGTATCGCAAGAGCACCGAGATCCTCAGCATTCTGCTTGGCCCGGCGACCGTGGCGCTGGCGGTGCCGCTGTATCTCAATCTGCGGCGTATTCGCCAATTGTTCTGGCCGATTTTTACTACGCTGGTGATAGGCGGGGTGGTGGCGACGGGCATGGGCGTGTTGCTGGGCTGGTGGTTCGGTGCCGAGCACATGATCCTGATGACCATGGCGCCGAAGTCGGTGACTTCACCGATCGCCATGCTGGTCGCCGAGCAGATCGGTGGCGTTGCGGCGCTGGCGGCGGTGTTCGTGTTGATCACCGGGGTGATTGGCGCGATCTTTGGTCCGACGCTGTTGAACCGCCTCGGTGTGCACAGCCCCGAAGCGCGCGGCATGGCGCTGGGTATGACCGCCCACGCGGTCGGCACGGCGGTGGCCATGCAGGAAAGTGATGAGTGCGGTGCCTTCGCGGCGCTGGCAATGAGTCTGATGGGCGTGGCCACGGCAGTCTTCCTGCCGTTGGCGGTGTCGATGGTGGTGTAAGGAAATGTCTATGAGTCTGCCGCTTTTCCCGCTGAACACAGTGCTGTTTCCCGGCTGCAACCTCGACTTGCAGATCTTCGAAGCGCGCTACCTGGACATGATCGGCCGCTGCATGAAACAGGGCGGCGGTTTCGGTGTGGTGTGCATCCTCGACGGCCAAGAAGTCGGCGTCGCACCACAAGGTTTTGCCTTGGTCGGCTGCGAAGCACGCATCACCGACTTCCAGCAGCAGGACAACGGCTTGCTGGGCATTCGTGTCCAAGGTGGGCGGCGGTTCACGGTGTCGCGTACCGAGGTGCAGCGCGACCAGTTGATCCTCGCCGATGTCGACTGGCTGGATGACGAGCCCGAGCAACCGCTTCAGGACGAAGACGCTGACCTGGTGGCGCTGCTCAAGGCGTTGGCCGAGCATCCGATGGTCGAAGCGCTGAACATGGGCACCGATGCGCTGGGTCAGCAATCGCTGGCTAATCAATTGGCCTATCTGCTGCCGTTCGCAGAGGAAGACAAGATCGACCTGCTGCAACTTGACGATCCCCAGCAACGGTTGGATGCGATTCAGGCATTGCTTGACGAGCTACAGGGTGAATTGTTCGCCTAGTTGCACTTTGAATTAACTCATTGCATCTACCAACATTGTTTGCTTTCGTTTTTGTCTTGATTTCAAGTTGCCCGCAGGAGACGGGCGACTTGAATAAAAATAAGGATGAAATCATGACTGTATATGAAGGCGAGTGGGAGTTTTGGGATGACATTGCCGGCAAGTATATTCTGAAGCATGCCGAAACGGATCATTCCTCAATGTCGACCCTCATCTGACGGGGCATAACGCGTTCAATAGCAAACCGGCAACATTCGTGATCAAGGTGATCAAATAACGTCCAACCGCTGATTGATACAAAGGCGCCATTCATTTTTAAATGAATGGCGCCTTTTGTCAGGCTCGGTAATGTTCGGCCACTGGCCAGGTCACATCGTTAGAGTAGGTGCTTTCGCCTTTTGGCAACTTCAACACGACACCGCCGGAGTTGGCTATTTGATCTATCAATTTGTCGTAAGCAGTGAGTCCATAAGAATAGACATCGTGCCCGTCGGTACCTGCCCATGTGGCTTTCTCGATAGCCTCAGCTTTGTCACCGGCCTGCCGCAAGATATCCTCGACTCTGGCTGCCTGGCTCAGGTCCGATCTCACCAGCCAGATTCTTTCTGCGCTGATACCTCGCGTCGGCATTGATATCCGGCCTTCCAATGGATCACCGTCAAAATCCATGTCGTTCAGGTAAATGTTTTCATCTCGGGGGACCACTTCGATGCCGCGGGTGTCGATGACGTAACGGAAGCCAAGAAGTTGTTTGCGCCGCAGCAATGGATAGTCACGCGAGTTGTCCATTTCAAACGATGTATCAGAATCGTTAGCTGAGCTGTGTCGATTCCCGCTCGACGAATCGCTGTCAGAGAAATGCCCCGGATAACGGTTAGCCTGGCTGTTGTAATGCCGAGGGTTGGAGTAGTAATCAAAAAACATGTAGGACTTGAGCTTGGCCGCAGAGAATGTCGCACTGAAAGCCGATTTGTTCGTGGAGTCTGAAGGGTTGCCCCTCAATTTCACCAGTCGTTTGTCCCGCGCCAGTTCGAAAGGCGTGCGCAAATCGGCGCGGAACATGGCCGGGATGTCCGTTCTGAAAAGGTAGCCATGCCTGGTGAACTGGTAGCCGGCATATTCCAGATAACTTTTCAGAAAACTTTCTTCATAGCGTTGTTCAACGGGATGTGAGTCGAAATCAGGCTGCTCGCCTTCTTCTCTTATTCTTAGAATCAATGGCTGCATTTCCTCTGCAATCTGATCGAAGCGGCGTTCGTCCAGCGTGTTCTGAGTTAATCGTTTGTGCTGTTCGGTCCATTCGGGAAAGCCGTTATCCATGTCCGGGAGCAAGCGTTTTTGCTGGGCGATGGTCAAGTTGTAGCTGCGCAGAAGCTCGGCGCATTCGCTCCGGGATTTCTGCGGATAGGACCATCTCATGGAGTTCATGAGGGATTTGTGGTGATCGTCATTATCGGTGCGTCTTGCCCAGTCCGGTGCTCTGCCGCTGGCTTGGGCCTCGGCTCGGAAGGCCACAACTTCTGCACCGTGGATGTTGTAAACGTCCCATATTTCGCGATCGGTCCAGTGCGCGAGCTTCAAGGGTACGGATGCATCTCCACGAGCCTCGCTCGGGTCGACTTTAACCAACTGGCCGTGTCGATCCTTGAAGGCAAAGCCGACATCACGGCGCATCATAAAGTCGCCGTGATGCGGCACATGTTTCCATTCGTGTACCGCGTAGTAGCCCTGTGCATCTGGCACATATACAGAGTAGGTATTACCCTTTTCATGCACGGTGTAGCGATCAAGAGGGTAGTACGTAATGGGCTTTTTCAAGCTCCAGAGGTTGCTGTCAGCGACTCGATAAAGCGGAGGTCCGGATGGCATCCGCTCACTCGGCAACCTGGCCCGGTAGGCTTTCATCAGATCGTGGAACGCCACCATCACCGTCAGCCCGGCGGCTGATCCATCTTCCTGGGCGATGTCCGCGAACGTGCGACCCTTGTGAACCTTCAGCCCGTCTGCGTCGTGGCTCAAAGACGCATCGACGTTCTGCAAATAGGCCTCGAGGGGCGAGGTTGTTGTATAAGGCAGGGGCATTTGCGTTTCGAGCATCTGCGTAATCGAAATGGCGGATTCCACTTTTGAGGTGCTGCTGTGAGGGCCGTCGGCGTTAATGCCCGGTGATTCGTTTGTCCCGTCCGGTCTGATGCGGCCAGGCAAACGGGGATCCAGATCGACTGGACGATCGGAGGGCGCAGGACGGGGTGTCGAGGTGGCGGGTGTCTCTGTGGTTGGGGATGGGCGCAGTGGCCCGGGTTTTTGGCGCATAAAAGTCACTCCATGTGATTGAGTCAGCCATCCATTGGCTGAATGAGTCAGGGCCGGTCATGCTCGGGAGCCGGCCAGACGATGTCGTCGGCGAACGTCTTGTCGCCCTTGGGGAGTTCAAGAATCAGGCCGCCTGAACCGGCGATTCCATCGATCAGGCGGTCATAAGCGTTGCTGCCAAAATAGCTGCCTGTTTGACTGTCGGTTCCTGCCCAGGTGGCCTGTTCGATTGCCGCGACTCGGTCAGCGGCCTGCTCCAGCACATCCTTGACCCGGGCGGCGCGCGTCAGATCGGAACGAACCAGCCAGATACGCTCGGCACTGATGCCGCGTGTGGGTGTCGAGATATGCCCCTCCAGTTCGTCGAAGAAGAATTTACTGTTGCCGGGGTTAAATGCCTTGTTCTCCGCCCCCGGCACCACTTCCAGACCGCGTGTGTCGATGACATACACAAAGGACGTGTTTTGCTGGCGGCGAGTGGATTCATAACCTTTCGAGTCATCGAAAACGAAGGAGCTGTCGGAGTCGGCTTCGTCGCCGGTCCGTTTACCGTCCGACACTGAACTGTCGCCGGAATCCGAGATTTCGCCGCTACGTCCTTTGGAACTCTGTGGATTCACGCCGGGAAAGCGATTGGCCTGCGAGTTGTAATGCAGCTCGTGATAGAAGCCGCCCCTGGTTGCCGCATAAGCAGTGGCGTCATGCAGTCCGAACGTTGCACTCAGCGCACGCTTGTTCGTGGTGCCCGTGGGATTGCCTTTGCGGTACATCATCCGCCCGTCCCGGGCCAATTCGAAGGGTAATCGGGTTTCGCCCCGGAACATCGCCGGAATGTCCGTGCGGTAGAGCATGTTGTGTCGGGTTCGCTGGTAGCCAAGGTGGGTCGCGTAATCGGCTAAAAAAACATCGCTGTACCGGGTGGCGGGCCAGTGATGGTCGAAGGCCAGCCCTTGGGTTCTCAAGTCTTGAACGTAGTTTTCCAGTTCGTCGGCGATCAGTTTGAAGCGCTGGTCATTGCTCGGGTCAAGGCTCAGACGTTTATGCTGTTCAGCCCATTCCGGTATCTGGCCGTCGCCCGATTCTGTACGCAGACGACACAGTTGGTCCTGGGTCAGGTTATAGCTGCGCTGTAATTCCAGACGCTGGGCAAGAGGCAGTTGTGGATGCAGCCACTTCAATGACTCGGCGACAAACAGATAGTCTTCGCTGTTCTGCGCCCGGGGTGCCCAGTCCGGTGCCTTGCCGGAGGCTTGCGCTTCAGTGCGGAAGGCGGCAATCCGGGTGTCATCCAGAATGTACATTCGCTGGATGTCTTGATCCGACCATTGCACCAGCGGCCTGTCGGCCAATCTCTCGTGTTTTGCTTGCGCCGGATCGATGGCAATCCAGTGATGCTCCGGGTGATTGATGGCATAGCCGAGAATGGCTGAATCACTGCTCGATCCGAGTGCGCGGAATGCGTAGTGGCCATCAGCGTTTGCGGTCGCGGAGAACGCATAATCATCGCCATTCAGGAACGTGCGGTGACGATTCAGGCTCCACAGATTGTCTTGCGTGGTTCGGTATATCGGTGGGCCAGGGGCCAGGCGTCTGAAGGACATCACTCGATATGCCTTGAGGTCGGCATCGTATTTAACGCAAACGTGCTGCCGGCCTTGCGTGCCTGGAAGCTGGACATCGACCCACTCTTTGGTGAGATAACGCCTGATACCGGTTGCATTGGGTGCAGGCAGATCGCCGAAGTAGGGTTGCACGAAATCTTCGAGTGAGGTTGCCGAAAAAAATGGCATGTCGGCACGGTCGGGCGACATGACGCTGACTTCGATTGGCGAGGTTTCTTGTCGGGAGCTGCCTGGCTCATCCACACGGGGCCGCTTGGAGGAAGAAGGCGATTGGAGTGGAAAATGGCCGGGAATGTTTTCCAGTGTGGGAGTTGCCGATTTGTTCGCCGAGTGATCTGCAGACGCGCGTGTTGTGGTGGCCGGCGTGTCGACTGTCGGTGAGGGGGGACGTGACCCCTGCTTTTGTCGCATGCAGTGAATCTCCTTTATGTTTGACACAGCCTTTCCTTGGCTGAGTGATGCACGCACCCGGACAATGAGTAGCATCGTCCGGGCTTGTTGATCATTGGCTGAAAATGTTCAGAGAGTGACGGCCGCTTCGATCAGCAGGTCTTCGGGTTTGATTCGCGCTGCCGGATCGCCAACACGCCCCCAATACTTCCTCTTCGAGTTGTAAAGCACTGTGCCGCTTTCTCCAGACGTCGAAGCGATGTGGGTGACATAAACGACTGCCGCTAGTTCGTTCCGTTGCTGGTGTGCAGTGATCTCGGCCAGAAGCGCCTCGACGCTGGCATGACTGCGGGCGTCTATGACGTAAAGCTGAAACACTTCAAACAGCAGGGAAACCTCATAAGTGTTGCCGGATGAAGTTGCTACGCTGATGAACTCCACCGGCACGTCGTCTTCGATATCGGGCAATTCAATTGTGACGCTGGCGACTCGCAAGTGGTTGGCGTTCAACTGAATGTCGTTGCGTGACACGGTTTCTTTCAGCGTATGGCTGAAAAGATTCCAGGTAGACGCATTGCTTGTTTTTGCCGTTGCGCCGGGAGTGGAGAGGCGAATGATCGAGTTGCTCGCAAGGTGGATGTCGTAAGTGGCACCTTTTCCTTCGAGCAGATAAATGCCGGTATGAGGCCTGGCGTCGATCACAACGGTGCTGTTATACGCCGGAAGCGGAGTCTTCTCGCCGGGTTGTGGTCGGGTAAACAGATATCTGCCATTGCGCTTTATCAGGCAACTGCGGGTGCGACGTACCCTGCGGCCGGGATTTTTTACATCGTCTTCGTAGTCCAGGTCGGGCACTTGAAGTCGGTATGAAACTTCATCCTGCAGGATCAGGGCGATGTTTTGTGCAAGGTGTGCAGTGGTGACTTTCAGGCTGTTTCTCCCGCCGTAGCCCGTAGCGGCAGCGATTGGCTGGATCACCCCTTTGAATGCCACGACTTTTTCCGGCAGCCGGATTGAAAGATCGATGTCTTTATAAATCAGGTAGGTGTAACCCGAAACGCCTTTGCGCACTTCGACCTCATAGCTGACGACGACGTCGACAATTTCCGAATCCGTGAAATCCAGGTAAACGTTTCTGGAGGTTTCAGGTGTATTGCGCTTGGCCACAAACTCGACATTGCGCTCAGTGCGTGACACGAAATGCCGCTTCAACCCTTCTGCGGCAATGATGACGGTGCCGTCGTTGACGATTTGGGGGGGCAGGGCGGCCTGACCACTGACGGTTATTGCCATCTCGATGCGTTGATTCACCGTGTCGTCCGGTTGCGCTGGCAGCAGCGCCATCAGCTCATAACCGTCCTCCGTCATGAATCGCCACTGGCCGTTCCTCAGGTGGCGTTTGTTCTCGATCCATTGGTAGACATTTTCGATGGTCAGGACATGTTCGGGATCTCTGCCATCTTCGTCGCGCAAGGAGCGCACGATCAACGAGGTGCCGACGATCTCCCATTGCTGAATGACCTCCATTGGCCAACCGAACTCGACCAGGCTCGACTGCTCGCCATCCTCGACAATCGTCGTCCGTGCATTGGTGTTGGCAATGTAGTACCGATCTGTGCCGGCCCCGCCCTCAACCCGGCAGTCAGTTCCGTAGATGGCAATGGTGTCGTCACCGGCGCCGGTGTTGATGCGGTCGTAACCGTTGGCGGCAATCCGGTTGGCCTCATCAGTCCCGATGACCCGGCTCGTCCCCTTGTGCAATGTCGAGACGTTTTCAAACGAGGTGAGGTGTGCGACTTCCACCGCATCAGCAGCGAGATCAATTCCTCGCAAAGCCACTCGGCCCGTTTGCAGATTGATGTCGTGGCCAATGTGACGAGTATCAGAACGCGGGCGAATGCCTTCAAAGGCCAGGGTGTCTGAGCCGCCGCCACCATCCAGCACATTGAGATGAGCCGGTGGGGTAGCAAGATTCAAAGCCTGTTCGTTGATCTCCTGATGAAACGCATCGTTCCTGTCGCCCCCGGTCAGCGCTTTGTGTCCTTCGCGGTAGGTGAAGAGGTTGGTTTTGGCCTTGACGCCGACGACCCGGTCATTTCCATCCCCGAGGCGCCAGAACACACCTTTGTCATCGCCTGCACTACCACTGACCTTGCCTTTGAGATCGGCGGGCAAGCCATTACTGGCATCCACGATGTCGTCACCGCCGACGATGACCGCCTGACTGTCGAGTTTGAACGGCTTCTCGCCGGTGCTTTCATTCCATTGATAGCGCCACAGTTCAACCGACTTCAATTCGACGCTGAAAATGCCATTCACTACGTGCTCGATGGCGTTTTTGTAGGCGCCTTCAAGCAGGTCCTTAGCAGACAGTTCCAGCTGCTTCTCGTGATCAATAAAGCCTTTGGAAAGCTTGAAGCGATCCATGACTTGCGTGTCCAGGTCCTGGCGGGTGAAGGCGAACCAGCCAGAGCGCAAGCGTTCGTGGAAAGTCAGTTCAATGTAATCATCAATGTCATCCACCACCCTTGCGGCCTGGTAAATCACCGAGGCGGCGATGAGCAAACCGGCGGCGGCAAGGCCGAGCGGCCCGGCGGTACTGCCGAAGCCTGCCAGTGCAGCGATGCCCAGCACCAGGCTGATACCTGCGCCGGCGACGCTCAGGCCACCACTGACATAGTGATCCTGAGCTTCTTTACCTTGCGCTGCAGCGGCGGCGTTGAACGATTTGACCGCATCGATGATGTCGAACGGAAGGGTGATCACGCTGGCGAACAATCCGGCGCCCCGGCTCATGTATTTGCCTACCGAAGTCAGCGGGAAATACTTGAACGCGGTCGCGCCATTCGTGAGCATCGCCTCACCGGTCTTGGTCAGGCCTCGTTCGATGATCAATGAGCCGAATTCGGCAGCGATCGAACCTCCCTGGAAAATCGCTTCCAGCGCATCGCCTTGTCTGATCGCGTCGATCATTGCCCTGTAGCCGCTGTAGATGCCGAATGCCTGCATGCCTACGCCTGCGCCGCTCATCAGATAGCTTTTGTTTTTACTGATCCAGCCAGGGGCGTTTTCGAAAGAGTCGGCACGGTGGATATCCAGTTTCTGCGCGGCCTTGCCCAACTGATTCATGCGATCCATCGCGCTGCCTGGAGCCTGCGGTGTATCGCTGATGAACAGAGGAGGGGCGTCTACCGAACGCATCAAGGCGATCTCGAAGAACAGCATGGCCGGGGTGTCGCTGTCCGGGGTATGCGCCGAACGGAGTCGGTCCTTGACTCTGGTCTCCTCGAAATTGAGCCCGTCGAGAAATGTTTGATCCGGTGTTTGCATGCCTGCGTTCGCAGGGCTGATGGGCTGGCCATGGACCGTGGCGCCCAATGCCTGAAGTTCGACGCGGCTGGTCAGTATTTCGCCGAAACGTAGCCGCCCGAAATGCTTGTCGAGGGATTTGAGCGTGCGTCGATAGGGGGCGTCAGCGTCGTCTGACGGCGTGACGTCGTGGAGCGTGCTCGCCAGCGGTGTATGAGGATTGGCCGAAACGTCGAGAGGCACGACCTGAATGGGGCTGACGTTGGCAATCTGCATAGGTGGGGAGATGATTTTTGACATGTCATTAATCCTTTAATGTAAAGCCCATGGGTCCGGTGTCCTTACCTGCGTATCACTGGCCTTGAGTTGGCGGTTGGTCCGTTTCGGGCCAAGTGATGTCGTAGGCGAATTCGTTGCCGTTGCCGGACAGTCTGAGCACGGGCTTGCCTGCGGCCTCGACCTGGTCGATCAGCAGGTCGTATTCGAATTTGTTGGCGTGCCCGGCATGGGTGGCGGCCTCGATCCGTTCAGCGCGATCTCCGGCCTGGTACCTGATGTCGTCGACTTTCACCCCTTTGGTCAGGGCGGTGTTCAATAGCCAGACGCGGTCGGCATTCAGCCCGCTTCGGGTGACCGAAATCAGCCCTTCGAAATCATCGGAGGGAAACCAGGTCGTGGAGGTATCGCGGGCCGCTGAGTTGAAGCGAATGTTTTCTTCATGGGGGACCACCTCAAGACGGCGGGTGTCGAGCGCATACAGAAACATGACTGTCTGGCGCGTACGTGTGGACTCGTAGTGACGATCGTGATCCCACGGGATCGGGCTTGTGGCTTCGGACCACTCGGAAGACGAGGTACTTGGCGTGTCACTGGCATCGCTGTCTGTGGCCTGGCCGTCAACGTCCCCTCCCGGGTGCTTGTTGGTCTGGCTGTTGAAGCGCAAGTACTCGGGGTCGGGTGCCCGGGCATACACCTGACCTTCATTCAGGCTGAAGGTGGCGCTCATCGGTTTGTGAGTCGTCGCGCCGGGTTCGTGGTGGTAGCGCGGGAGCATCGCCTCGTCATTGGCGAGTTCGAAAGGCGTACGATCATCACCGCGGAACAGGGCCGGCACGTCCGTGCGGTACAGGCAATTGTTCTGGTTGCGCTGATAACCGAGTTTATTCAGCAGTGCTTCGAGCACTTCAGGGGTCATGCTGGTTTTGGGGTTGTACCAGTCATGTTGAGCACCGCGTTCGAGATTGAGTTCTTCGCTCGCATCCCGACTCAGTTGCTCCAGACGCTGCGGGTTATCGAGGTTCTCTGTCAGGTGCTTGTGTTTCTGAGCCCATTGCGGGATGGCCAGTTCGCTGAGCAGGTCATCTCGCAAGCGCGTCAATTGACTCGGCAGCAAGTTGTAGGACTGCAGTAGGGTTTCGCGCTGCTGGAGATTCATGTCTGGATGTAGCCAGCGCAGGGAGTCGCCCAGCAAATCGGTGAGCGGATTGTTCGTGGTCACGGATTCGACCCACTGTGGCGGTTTGCCAAGTGCCTGGGCGTCAGCTCGAAACCGCGCGATCTCCTGGCCATGAATGCCGTATGTCTGCCAGATCTCGTGATCGGTCCAGTGCTTTAACAGGGCGTGTTGTGCGCCGAATCCGGCGGCGGGTGGATCGACTTGAACCCAGTTGCCGAATTGATCCCTGAAGGCAAATTGTATGTCGGCGCTGTGGCGATCGAGAGACGGTTTGAGTTCGTAATAGCCCTGAGGGTCCGGTGAGCGCGGTGTTGCCGCGTAATGGCTTTGGTTGAGATAGGCGGGGGCGGGGCGCGGTCGCTTGGCAACGGGAGCAAGACCGGAGTGCTCGGCCGTTGGCAGGGCGGGGCGCTTTGTCGATAGCGCGGGCTCTGAGGGGCGTTCTGTCAGGCGCCAGGTCGCCTGGCCTTCGTTTTTGTAAAGCCGCGGGCCGGACGGCACGCGTTCGAACAGCGACTTGCTTCGATAGTGGCCCGCTTCATCAAGGCCGACGTGGGTGGTTTGCAGGCCACCTGCATATTCGACGTCGACAAACTGGCGATTGACGATCCAGCGGAAACCGTTGTCGTCAGCCGGTCGCATGCCTACCAGAAATTCATCGGAAAGCCAGTAGCTTTCCACCGAACCGTCATTCGCGAGATGGGCCGGATTTTGCGTCGGCATGGCATGAATGACCACGGAGGGGGGAGTGATGCTCTGCGAAGTTGAATGCGTGCCGGTGGGGCGAGCGGGATCCGATGGGTGCGCAAAACCCGGCAATCGGTAGGCTGGCGGAACGCCCGGAGCAACGTGCTGATGGTGTAGGGAGACCGGATCAGGTTGTTGCGAGGAAGACAGGGGCGGTTTGCGGGGAATCTTCGGACTCATGGAATGCTCGAAATAATATTAAAGAGTTTAAAAGCCTGATGTAAGTGGTGAAATTTTTGTAACAGCAATGCGGCCCGTCGAATTGAAGTTGAAGGGGTGAGTTTGACGGGTTTTAATGTTTGTGAATTTAATCTAGCGCATTTTCGGCGTGGCGAAAGTTATTGTTGTTCTAATTCTTGTTGGAAGTGTAACTTTTGTTATGGCGTCTTTTAAATGTATGAAGTTGTCGGTTGGTCAGGCGGGAAGTTTTACCGGCTGCGAGAAAGTTTGAATGGGAGAAGTGCGCCGCTCATGTCGGAAGTTTCTTAAAAGAGCAGCGCGAAGGAAATAAGCCTTGTGTATTGCCTCGTTCAATAGGCGTAACGCAACAGCGTATGAGGCAGATGCCTGAGGACGAAAAAGCCAAACAGCGCCAACATGGCCGGCAAGATCAACCACCAGATCTTGTACGGCATGGGATTGAGTGCGGTTTTGCGTTGACTCAGCCACAGGGCGGCAGCGCAGACACAGGCGGCGAGCATAGCGCCGGCCAATACGTCGGTTGGCCAGTGAGCCCCCAGATAGACCCGCGACAGTGCGATGGAAAGAGCCGGAATACAGGCGATCAGCAACCAGGTCAGGCGCATGCGTGGCGGCTGGCCACGGCCGGCGAGTACTGCCAGGGTCAGAAACAGCGCGAACGAACCTGAGGCATGGCCACTGGGCATGCTGTAGGTGGTCAATGGATCGGTCAGCACTTCCGGGCGCACCCGGGCAAAGAAATATTTGGTTCCGGTGTTGGCCAGTGCGGTCACCAGGAGCGTGCCGCCGACGAAGATCGCCTGGCGCCATTGCCGGCACAGCAGCAACAGACCGGTCAGCAGGGCGCTGAACAACAGCATGTTGCGGAACTCGCCGACCAGGGTCAGCGTGACCGCAATTTCATCCAGCATTGGCTGGCGATGTTCCTGCACCAGCGTCATTACGCCTTGATCGAGCGCGGTCAGGTACGGGTAGCCGATGAACAGGCCAATCAGAATCAACAGGCTCATGCTGCTGATCCAGATCGTCGCGCGGCGGTGCCGGCGCAGGCTGCTGTTGACGCTGAGGCCGACCATCACGGCGATGCTGCCGGCGACAATCCCGGCTTCCAGCCAGAACCCTTCTGGCAATGGCAGGCGGAAGGCCGCGCCGGTGGCCCAGCCCGGCAGCAAATAGGCCAGACTCCAGCCGGCAGCCGCCAGCAGGCTGACAGCGGCGAAACGCGGGAAGGGCATGTCGCACATGCCGGCGACCATGGGCAGCATTGGCCGCAACGGCCCGATGAAGCGGCCGACCAATAGACTGGCGATGCCGTAGCGCTGGAAATACGACTCGGCACCGGCCATCCATTCCGGATGATGCCGTAGCCCCGGCAGGCGTCGAATGTTCTGGTGGAAATGGCGGCCGAGGAAGTACGAAACGGCATCGCCGAGAATCCCGCCGAGGAAACCCAGCAACAGCGTCTCGCTCAGCGAAAGAGCGCCGCTGCCGGCCAGTACGGCGACGGCAAACAGCAGCACGGTGCCCGGCACGATCAAACCGGCAATCGCCAGGCACTCCACAAAGGCAACAATGAACACCGCCACAGCCAGCCATTGTGGATTCGCCGCCAGCCACCCGGTAACGCTATCGAGCCATGGGCCCATACAGAAAAACTCCAATCGTTGATTAACCCTGTGGGGGTTACAGCAAGAAATAATCCCGGCCTTCGACCTGACCGCGTCGCAGCGGGTTCCGCGTGCACCATTGCGCATGGTTTGCGTCGACAAAGCGGTACATCAGGTGTTCGTCGCGGCCGCGGGGAATGCCCAGGCGGGTGGTTTGAATGATGTGCGAAGGTGCTGGTCCGGTGTCTTCTACCAGAAGGACTTCATGATCGAAACGCTTGGCGTCCCACACTGGCACTTTCAGTCCCAACGCTTTGCACAAGAGGGTTTGCCCGGCGCAGAGTTTTTGCGAAGGACGCGCACGTCCCTGTGCGTCGGGATTGTTCAGCAGCATTTGCGCCAGACTCGCCGGCCCGCTGACTTCATCGACCCACGGATAGGCGGATTTGATCAGTACCGCATTGCCCGGCCCCTGCGCGCTGAAGTTCAGCGAATCACCGCCTCGGGCGTAATACATATAGATGTGGCCGCCATCCAGAAACAAAGCCTTACGTTTTTCTGTGTAGCCCAACGAGGCATGGCTGCCTTTTTCGGCACAGTAATAGGCTTCGGTTTCGATGATTCGCGCGCTCAGCCACAGATCGCCAACCCGGTGCCGGATGACTTTGCCGAGCAGGTCCTGCGCCAGCACTTGCGCATCTCGGTCGAAAAAGGCGTCGGGCAGCCCCAGCGGCAGGCGTTCGGCGCGGTTGCGAACGGTCAGATCGGACATGGCAGGCAATGATTATCCAGGCTCAGGAGGTCGTGATGATAACAACGCGTGGCTTAATTGGGCCTGAACACCGGCGAATCCGCGTTCATTTCGACCATCCGCCCGTCACCGCTGTTAGTCCCGGGACGCGACAGCTATAATCTGCCGCTTTCCTCTTTGCCAAGACCCCAGCAGACCATGACTGAGTCCGTTCTTGACTACATGACCCGATTGGGTCGCGCCGCCCGTGAAGCCTCCCGGGTCATCGGCCGTGCCAGCACCGCGCAGAAAAACCGCGCCTTGCAGGCTGCTGCCAATGCCCTGGACGCCGCGCGTGCCGAGCTAGCCGCCGCCAATGAGCAGGATCTGGCTGCCGGCCGCGCCAATGGTCTGGAACCGGCATTGCTGGAGCGTCTGGAACTGACCCCGGCGCGTATCGACGGCATGATCGTCGGTCTGCGTCAGGTCGCTGCACTGCCGGACCCGGTTGGTGCGATCCGCGACATGAGCTTCCGTCCGTCGGGGATTCAGGTTGGCAAGATGCGTGTGCCGCTGGGCGTGATCGGGATCATCTACGAATCCCGGCCAAACGTGACCATCGATGCCGCGAGCCTGTGCCTGAAGTCCGGCAACGCGACCATCCTGCGCGGCGGCTCCGAGGCGATTCATTCCAACCGGGCGATTGCCGCGTGCATTCAACGCGGTCTGGCCGAGGCCGAATTGCCCGCCGCCGTGGTGCAAGTGGTCGAAACCACTGACCGTGCCGCCGTTGGCGCGATGATCACCATGCCCGAGTACGTCGATGTGGTCGTGCCGCGCGGTGGCCGTGGCCTGATCGAACGCATCAGTCGCGATGCCCGTGTGCCGGTGATCAAGCATCTGGACGGCATCTGCCACGTTTACGTCAGTGCCCATGCCGACTTGCCGAAAGCCCAACGCATTGCGTTCAATGCCAAGACTTATCGCTACGGTATTTGCGGTGCGATGGAGACGTTGCTGGTCGATCAAACTGTTGCCAAGGATTTCCTGCCGTCGATGGCCGCCCAGTTCCGCGAAAAAGGCGTCGAACTGCGTGGTTGCGAACGTACGCGGGCGATCATCGACGCCGTTGCCGCCAGCGAAGACGACTGGAGCACCGAGTATCTGGCGCCGATTTTGTCAATTCGCGTGGTCGACGGTCTGGATCAGGCCATTGAACACATCAACCATTACGGCTCCCATCACACCGACTCGATTGTCAGCGAAAACCTCGCCGACACCCGTCGGTTTGTCGCGGAAGTCGACTCGGCGTCGGTGATGATCAACACCCCGACCTGTTTCGCCGATGGATTTGAATACGGATTGGGTGCCGAGATCGGCATTTCTACTGATAAGCTGCACGCCCGCGGCCCGGTGGGCCTCGAAGGACTGACTTGCGAGAAGTACGTCGTGGTCGGTGATGGCCAGTTGCGCGGCCAGGCGACGGTCTGACTTGACCGACCTCGACCTGACAGCGCCGGCACCCGGCAGCGAGTCCCGCCCTCGGCGCATTGGCGTTCTGGGCGGCACGTTCGATCCGGTGCACATCGGTCATCTGCGCGGTGGGCTGGAAGTCGCCGAAGCGCTGGCGCTCGACGAGTTGCGCCTGATGCCGAACGCGCGCCCGCCCCATCGCGGTACGCCGCAGGTGTCGGCGCAGGATCGGCTGGCGATGGTCGAGTGTGCGGTGGCCGGAATGCCGCCGCTGGTGGTGGACGCCCGCGAATTGCAGCGGGACAAACCGTCCTGGACCATTGATACCCTGGAGTCGATGCGGGCTGAAATGCCCGCCGAGACCCAGGTTTTTCTGCTTTTGGGCTGGGACGCATTTTGCGGCCTGCCCACTTGGCACCGCTGGGAAGAGTTGCTCCAGCATTGCCACATCCTGGTGCTACAGCGCCCGGACGCCGACAGCGAACCGCCGGATGCCTTGCGCAACCTGCTGGCAGCGCGTTCGGTGAGCGACCCGCTGGCCCTGAAAGGGCCGAGCGGACAGATTGCATTCGTCTGGCAGACACCGCTCGCGGTTTCCGCCACCCAGATCCGTCAACTGCTGGCCAGCGGTAAGTCGGTACGTTTCCTGGTGCCCGACGCGGTCCTGGCCTACATCGATGCGCACGGTCTGTACCGTGCGTCGAACTGAGCAAGGCGTGCTTCACTGATACGAATCCACGTATCGCCAAGCCGCCGAATATATGAGCAAAACGAGTTTTATATGACTGACAACGAAAAGAAAGTTAAGCGCAAAGGTACATTCAAGAGCGCTCCGCTGCCTGAGCCGATCAACACCAATGAGCCACTGACTGGCGATCAGCTGGTCAAGCTTGCCGAAGCGGCACTGGAAGACGTCAAGGCGCAAGATATCCAGATCATTGATGTCCGCGACAAGCAGAGCATCACTGACTACATGATCATCGCTACCGGTACGTCCAACCGCCAGATCAACGCGATGCTCGACAAGGTTCGCGAAGAAGTCAAAAAGCAGGGCGCCAAGCCGCTGGGCGAAGAAGGCAAGGGCGACAGCGACTGGGTGCTGTTGGACCTGGACCTGGTGATCGTGCACATGATGACCGCCTCGGCACGTCAGTTCTACGACCTGGAGCGCCTGTGGGCCGGTGCCGAGCAAAGCCGTGCGGCCGACGCCAAGCACCACAGCCCGGAAAACACCCACGAGCACTTCACCAAGCTCAACAAAGACCAGCTGTAAGGGATTGCTGTGCGACTGCGCCTGATCGCCGTCGGTTCACGCATGCCCAAGTGGGTGGAAGAAGGCTGGCATGAATATGCCAAGCGTCTTCCGTCCGAGCTGGCGCTGGAACTGGTGGAAATACCGCTCAATACCCGTGGCAAGAATGCCGACGTGGCCCGTTTCATCCGCCAGGAAGGCGAAGCCATGCTGGCCAAGGTCGGGCCGAACGAGCGGATTGTCACGCTGGAAGTCCATGGCAAACCCTGGAGCACCGAGCAGCTGGCGGTCGAACTTGATCGCTGGCGGCTGGATTCGCGCACGGTCAATTTCATGGTTGGTGGCCCGGAAGGGCTGGCGCCGGAAGTCTGTGCCCGGGCCGATCAGCGTTGGTCGTTGTCGCCGCTGACGTTGCCGCACCCGCTGGTGCGGATCCTGATCGGCGAACAGTTGTATCGTGCCTGGACCGTGCTGTCCGGTCACCCTTACCACAAGTAATCCAGCCCTCATGTCTCAGCCGATCCGCATCAAGGACCACGAAAAGGACGCACGCCTGGTGCGTAGCCGCGTCGTGTTCGGGGCCATTGCGATCATGTTGCTGATCGGCGTGCTGATCGCGCGGCTGTATTACTTGCAGGTGATCCAGTACGAGTACCACTCGACGCTCTCGGAAAACAACCGCGTCCACGTGCAGCCGATTCCGCCGACCCGTGGGTTGATTTTCGACCGCAACGGCGTGGTGGTGGCGGACAACCGTCCGAGCTTCAGCCTGAGCATGACCCGCGAGCGCTCCGGCGACTGGCAGCAAGTGCTCGACGTTATCGTCGAAGTGCTGGAGCTGACGCCTGAAGACCGGGTTATCTTCGAAAAACGCATGCGTCAGGGGCGCCGGCCGTTCGAGCCGGTGCCGATCCTGTTCGAGCTGAGCGAAGAGCAGATTGCCCGGATCGCGGTGAATCAGTTCCGCCTGCCGGGCGTGGAAGTGGTTGCACAATTGGTTCGTCACTATCCGCAGGGCGCGCATTTCGCGCATTCGGTGGGATACATGGGGCGGATCAACGAGAAAGAGCTGAAGAGCCTCGATCCGGTCAATTACAGCGGCACCCATCACATCGGCAAAACCGGCATCGAGCGTTTCTACGAGCCGGAATTGCACGGTCAGGTCGGTTACGAAGAAGTCGAGACCAACGCCCGTGGCCGCGTACTGCGAGTGCTCAAGCGCACCGATCCGATTCCCGGCAAGGACATCGTCCTGAGCCTGGACATCAAGTTGCAGGAAGCGGCCGAGGCAGCGTTGGGCGGGCGTCGTGGCGCGGTGGTTGCGCTGGATCCAAAGACCGGCGAGGTGCTGGCGATGGTCAGTCAGCCGAGCTTTGACCCGAACCTGTTCGTCACCGGCATCAGCTTCAAGGCCTACGCCGAGTTGCGTGATTCCATCGACCGGCCATTGTTCAACCGCGTGCTGCGCGGTCTGTATCCGCCGGGTTCGACGATCAAGCCTGCGGTGGCGATTGCCGGTCTTGATTCCGGTGTGGTGACGGCGTCCAGTCGAGTGTTCGACCCGGGCTACTACATGCTGCCCAACTACGATCACAAATACCGTAACTGGAACCGCACGGGCGACGGCTTTGTCGACCTCGACACGGCGATCATGCGGTCCAACGACACCTACTTCTATGACCTGGCGCACAAGCTCGGCATTGATCGGCTGTCGGCCTACATGAACAAGTTCGGCATCGGCCAGAAGGTCTCGCTGGACATGTTCGAAGAATCCCCCGGCCTGATGCCGTCCCGTGAATGGAAGCGGGCGACGCGCAAGCAGGCGTGGTTCCCCGGCGAAACCCTGATCCTCGGAATCGGCCAGGGCTACATGCAATCGACTCCGCTGCAACTCGCCCAGGCGACTGCGCTGGTCGCCAACAAAGGCATCTGGAATCGCCCGCACCTGGCCAAATCCCTCGAAGGGGTGAAGCCGGTGGACGAGAATCCGATGCCGGACATTGTCCTGCGTGATCCGTCGGACTGGACCAAGGTCAATCACGGCATGCAGCAAGTGATGCACGGCGCTCGCGGTACCGCGCGCAAAGCGGCCATCGGCGCGCAATACCGTATCGCCGGCAAATCGGGTACGGCGCAGGTCGTCGCGATCAAGCAGGGCGAGAAGTACGACCGCTCCAAGGTTCAGGAGCGTCACCGCGACCACGCCTTGTTCGTCGGTTTCGCTCCGGCCGATGACCCGCGCATCGTCGTGTCGGTGATGGTCGAGAACGGTGAGTCCGGTTCCGGCGTTGCCGCACCCGTGGTGCGTCAGGTCATGGACGCCTGGCTGCTCGATCAGGACGGACGTTTGAAGGCCGAATACGCCAGCCCAATCAGTGCGGAGGCTACGGCCCGTGATGAATAACTTTGATCGCATGCTCTCCAGTGAGGATGTGATGCGTCGCCGCGCGACGCTGCTGCAAAGACTGCATATCGATGGCCCGTTGCTGATCCTGCTGCTGATCCTCGCCGCCGGCAGCCTGTTCGTGCTGTATTCGGCGAGCGGCAAGAGCTGGGACCTGCTGGCCAAACAGGCGACCTCGTTCGGCATCGGTCTGGTGTCGATGATCGTCATCGCCCAGTTCGAGCCGCGTTTCATGGCGCGCTGGGTGCCGCTTGGTTATGTGATCGGCGTGGTGCTGCTGTTGGTGGTGGACATCATGGGCCACAACGCCATGGGCGCCACACGCTGGATCAACATCCCCGGAGTGATCCGCTTCCAGCCCTCTGAGTTCATGAAAATCCTGATGCCGGCGACCATCGCCTGGTATCTGTCCAAACGCACGTTGCCGCCGCAACTCAAGCACGTCGGCATCAGTTTGATGCTGATCGGCGTGCCGTTCATCCTGATCGTCCGCCAGCCTGATCTCGGTACTTCGCTACTGATTCTCGCGGGCGGTGCGTTCGTGCTGTTCATGGGCGGGCTGCGCTGGCGCTGGATTCTCAGCGTGCTGGCGGCGGCGATTCCAGTGTCGGTGGCGATGTGGTTTTTCATCATGCACGACTACCAGAAGCAGCGAATCCTGACCTTCCTCGACCCGGAAAGTGATCCGCTCGGCACGGGCTGGAACATCATTCAGTCGAAAGCCGCGATCGGTTCCGGCGGCGTGTTCGGCAAAGGCTGGCTACTCGGCACCCAGTCACACCTGGATTTTCTGCCGGAAAGCCACACCGACTTCATCATTGCCGTACTCGGCGAAGAGTTCGGCCTGGTGGGCATCTGTGCGCTGTTGCTGATCTATCTATTGCTGATCGGCCGAGGACTGGTGATCACCGCTCAGGCCCAGACGCTGTTCGGCAAATTGCTCGCCGGTGCGCTGACCATGACGTTTTTTGTTTACGTTTTCGTCAACATCGGTATGGTCAGTGGCCTGTTGCCGGTCGTAGGGGTGCCGTTGCCGTTCATTAGCTACGGAGGAACTTCGCTGGTGACGCTGCTGTCAGCGTTTGGGGTTTTGATGTCGATCCATACCCATCGCAAGTGGATCGCACAGGTTTGAATAAGGTGAAGAGTTCAATGCAAGTAATGCGTGGCTGGGCGACTCGATGCGCGCCGCTGGTTGGCCTGATGGGCCTGCTGGGCAGTGTGCAGGAAGCGCTGGCTGGCGAATACGAAGGCTCGCCTCAGGTGGCCGAGTTCGTCGGTGAAATGACCCGCGACTATGGTTTCGCCGGTGAGCAATTGATGGCGGTGTTCCGCGAGGCTCAGCGTAAACAGGCGATTCTCGACGCCATTTCCAGACCTGCCGAGCGCGTGAAGCAGTGGAAAGAATACCGCCCGATGTTCATCACCGACGCGCGTATCGCCCGTGGTGTGGATTTCTGGCGTCAGCACGAGGCCACTCTGGCCCGTGCCGAGCAGGAATACGGCGTACCGGCACAAGTCATCGTGTCGATCATCGGCGTTGAAACCTTTTTCGGACGTAATACCGGTAATTACCGGGTGATCGATGCCTTGTCGACGCTCGGTTTCGACTATCCTCCCCGTGCCGAATTTTTCCGCAAGGAACTGCGTGAGTTCCTGCTGCTGGCGCGCGAAGAACAGGTCGACCCATTGACCCTCAAAGGCTCGTACGCCGGGGCCATGGGCCTGCCGCAGTTCATGCCGAGCAGCTTTCGCGCGTATGCGGTGGATTTCGACGGTGACGGCCACATCAATATCTGGAACAACCCGGATGATGCGATTGGCAGCGTAGCGAGCTATTTCAAACGTCATGGCTGGGTTGCCGGTGAGCCGGTAGTCAGCCGTGCCGATGTGCGTGGCGAGCAGGTTGATGAAGGCCTGACCACCGGCATCGAGCCGACGAAAACCGTTGGAGAGTTGCGGGTGCTGGGCTGGTCAAGTCATGATGCGCTGCGCGATGATATGCCGGTGACTGCATTTCGCCTCGAAGGCGACAACGGCCCTGAATACTGGATGGGCCTGAAGAATTTCTACGCGATCACGCGTTATAACCGCAGCGTGATGTACGCCATGGCCGTACATCAACTGTCTGAACAGCTGGTACAAGCACGGGGCGTCAAGTAATGCGGGCATTGCCTAACAATAAACCCCTGAAGCTGGTGGCATTCGCTGCGTTGGCGGTATTGGTCGCCAGTTGCACGACCAGCCGTTCCCCGACGCCGAAAACCTCCAATACCGCTGTGCGAGCGCAGCCGGGTCTGGATATCAACCGCGCGCACAAAGATGGCGCGCCGTGGTGGGACGTCGATGTTTCGCGCATTCCTGATGCCACACCAACCCTGCACACCGGTCCGTACAAGGCCAACCCGTACACCGTACTGGGCAAAACCTACTTCCCGTTGCAGGAATCCAAGACCTACGTCGCCTCCGGCACGGCGTCCTGGTATGGCACCAAGTTTCACGGCCAGAACACCGCCAATGGCGAGGTTTACGACCTGTACGGCATGAGTGCCGCGCACAAGACATTGCCACTGCCAAGTTACGTTCGGGTGACCAACCTGGACAACAACCGCACGGTGATCCTGCGCGTCAACGACCGTGGGCCGTTCTATTCCGATCGCATCATCGACTTGTCGTACGCCGCCGCGAAAAAACTCGGTTACGCCGAAACCGGTACTGCGCGCGTCAAGGTTGAAGGCATCGATCCGCAGCAATACTGGGCCGCCAAGGGCCGTCCGGCACCGTTGATGCTCAACGAGCCACAGGTCGCGCAGAACAGCGCTCCGGTGATCACGGCTTCGGCTGGCACCGTCGAGCAATGGACGCCACCGCCGCAGCAACATGCCTCCGACACCGTCCCCGTGCCGATGAGTGCAAAAAAAAACGCTTCTGCAACAGCAACTGGCCAGTATCTGCAGGTGGGCGCGTTCGCCAACCCGGACGCTGCAGAACTCCTGAGGTCGAAGCTCAGCGGGATGGTGAGCGCTCCGGTGTTCATCAGTTCGATCGTGCGCAATCAGCAGACCCTGCACAGGGTGCGACTGGGGCCGATCGGCTCGCCGGGTGAAATTGCCCAGGTGCAGAACAGCGTGCGCCTGGCCAACCTTGGTTCGCCAAGTGTGGTCACCGAGTAATACGTAGAACTTGATTGACGGTTCACTTGCAGTATTGGGGGGTGAACCAGGTTGTTGGCTCGTCGAAGAACAAAAGCCCGGCAAGGGTGACTGGAGTGAGCAACTGAACACGCGATGGCTCGTTAGAAAGTCATCTGATTAAATTTTGTCCGCAAGGACAGTTTCCATTAGCGATTTCGAGAGACGGATGAACATCACCACCTTTGCCAAACGCCTGTGTCTGCTAGTCCCGCTGCTCCTCTCGCCAGCCGCCTTCGCGGCCGAGATGATGCCGTCGCCACCGCAACTGGCCGCCAAAGCCTACGTCCTGATGGATGCCAGCAGCGGCAACGTGCTGGTCGAGAACAATGGCGACCAGCGTCTGCCACCGGCCAGCCTGACCAAGCTGATGACCGCGTACATCGCGACCCTGGAAATCCGTCGTGGCCAGATCGGTGAAAACGATCCGGTGACCGTCAGCGAAAACGCCTGGCGTACCGGCGGTTCGCGGATGTTCATCAAAGTCGGCTCGCAGGTCACTGTCAGCGACCTGCTGCACGGCATCATCATCCAGTCCGGCAACGACGCCAGCGTCGCGCTGTCCGAGCACATCGCCGGCAGCGAAGACGCGTTCGCCGACCTGATGAACAAGACAGTCGCTGATCTGGGCATGACCAATTCCCACTTCATGAACCCGACCGGTCTGCCAAACCCTGAGCACTACTCGTCGGCTCACGACATGGCGATCCTGGCCCGTGCGATCATCCACGAAGACCCGGCTCACTATGCGATCTACTCGCAGAAAGAGTTCTTCTGGAACGGCATCAAGCAGCCTAACCGCAACCTGCTGCTGTGGCGCGACAAGACCGTCGACGGTCTGAAAACCGGTCACACCGATGAAGCCGGCTACTGCATGGTGTCCTCGGCTGTACGTGACGGCCAGCGCCTGATCGCCGTGGTGTTCGGCACCAACAGCGAAGTGGCTCGCGCCGCTGAAACCCAGAAGCTGCTGACTTACGGCTTCCGCTTCTTCGAAACCCAGACCTTCTATCAGAAGGGCACCGAACTGGCTCAGGCCCCGGTGTGGAAAGGCACCACCAATCAAGTCAAGGCCGGCCTGGCTGAAGACCTGACCATGACCCTGCCAAAAGGCCAGCTGAAGAAGCTCGCTGCGAGCATGACCATGAACCCGCAACTGACCGCGCCAATCGCCAAGGGCGACGTGATCGGTAAAGTCGAAGTCAAACTGGAAGACAAGGTCGTGCACAGCGCCGACCTGATCGCTCTGGATGGCGTCGAGGAGGGTGGTATCTTCCGCCGCATGTGGGATAGCATCCGTCTATTCTTCTACGGCTTGTTCAACTGATTTGTGTTGACCTGCATGGCCCCGCCCCGATCCGGTGCGGGGCCATGTGCGTTACCACGGCTTGCGCTCTAGAGGCCGTTACGCCATGACCGATACCGAAGTAAAGGCGCCAAAGATCGAATTTCCCCAGGTTGATTATCCCGTTAAGGTGATCAGCGATACCGGCGTTGGCAACAAAGACAAGATCATCGACATCGTCAAGAAACACGCGACCATCAATGATGAACGCATCGACGAGCGTCAAAGCACCAACGGCAAATACACCACCATTCAGTTGCACATCGTCGCGACCGATCAGGATCAGCTGTACAACATCAACAGCGAACTGCGGGCGACCGGCTTCGTGCACATGGTGTTGTGATGCCGGGCACGCTGGGCTTTCGTGAGCTCGGCCAGATGGCTTACGAGCCGGTCTGGCATGCCATGCAACGTTTTACCAACGAACGCGGCAGCGATGCCGCCGACGAAATCTGGCTCGTCGAACACCCACCGGTGTTCACTCAGGGCCAGGCCGGCAAGGCCGAACACCTGTTGCTACCGGGCGATATCCCGGTAGTGCAGGTCGATCGCGGCGGGCAGGTGACTTATCATGGTCCCGGCCAGTTGGTGGCCTACCTGCTGCTGGATGTACGCAAGCTGGGTTTCGGCGTGCGTGATCTGGTCAGCCGCATGGAGCTTTGCCTGATCGAACTGCTGGCCAGCTACGGGGTGACCGCAGTGGCCAAGCCAGACGCTCCCGGCGTGTACGTCGATGGAGCGAAAATCGCTTCTCTGGGTTTGCGGATTCGCCACGGTTGTTCCTTTCATGGCCTGGCCCTGAACGTGGATATGAACCTGGAACCGTTTCGACGGATTAATCCCTGCGGCTACGCCGGGCTGGCGATGACCCAGCTGAGCGACCACGCAGGATCGATTGAATTTGCCGAGGTAAGTGCCCGGCTGCGTGCGCAGCTCGTCAAACACCTCGACTATGCTGAGCAGACGACCCTGACGGGCGGAATCGACTGATATGACTACTGATGCAGTGCAAACCATGATCCCGACGCTCGACGTGACCGAGCGCCCGGCCCCGCGTCCCAAGGTAGAAGCCGGCGTCAAGCTGCGCGGCGCCGAGAAGGTTGCACGCATTCCGGTAAAGATCATTCCGACCACCGAGCTGCCGAAGAAACCTGACTGGATTCGTGTGCGCATCCCGGTTTCCCCGGAAGTCGACCGGATCAAGAGCCTGCTGCGCAAACACAAGCTGCACAGTGTTTGCGAAGAAGCGTCCTGCCCGAACCTCGGCGAGTGCTTCTCCGGTGGCACCGCGACTTTCATGATCATGGGCGACATCTGCACCCGTCGCTGCCCGTTCTGCGACGTCGGCCACGGCCGTCCGAAGCCATTGGACGTCAACGAGCCGGAAAGCCTGGCCATCGCCATCGCTGACCTTAAGCTCAAGTACGTGGTGATCACCTCGGTTGACCGCGACGACCTGCGTGACGGCGGTGCCCAGCACTTTGCCGACTGCATCCGCGAAATCCGCAAACTGTCGCCGAACGTGCAGCTGGAAACCCTGGTTCCAGACTACCGTGGTCGCATGGACGTCGCCCTGGAAATCACCGCCGCCGAGCCGCCGGATGTGTTCAACCACAACCTGGAAACCGTGCCACGTCTGTACAAGGCTGCGCGTCCGGGTTCGGATTACCAGTGGTCGCTGACCCTGCTGCAACGCTTCAAGCAGATGATGCCGCACATTCCGACCAAATCCGGCCTGATGCTGGGTCTGGGCGAGACCGACGACGAAGTCATCGAAGTCATGAAACGCATGCGCGAACACGACATCGACATGCTGACCCTGGGCCAGTACCTGCAGCCCTCGCGCAGCCACTTGCCGGTGCAGCGTTTCGTGCACCCGGACACCTTCGCCTGGTTCGCCGAGGAAGGTTACAAGATGGGCTTCAAGAACGTTGCCTCGGGCCCGCTGGTACGATCTTCGTACCATGCCGACGAGCAAGCGAAGTTGGTCAAGGCTGAGCTGCTGGGTTCCTGATCCGGCGCTGAATGAAAAACTGCCCGCCGAGGTTTAACGCCCGGCGGGCATTTTTTTGCCCGTCTTACATTCGATGCTGATTTTTCCTGCAACCTGCGGCGTGGCCGACCCTCTTCTGTTTGCCGCCGTTCCTGACTACTGTGTGTGCATGACTCACAGGGAGATCCAAGGATGACCGTTCGACCGACCCATACTCTTTGCCCACACAGAGCCGTGCCTGCACTGCCCTCGGAAGGGTTGATCGGCGTGATTGCGCCGGCGGGCCCCGGAGCTCTGGACACCGAGAAAGCGCTGCAATGGATGCGCGCCCGTGGTTATGGGCTGAAGGTGTTTCCCGGTGTTTATGAAAAGGACGGCTATCTGGCCGGCAGTGACGATATACGCCTGCGTGACCTGCACGCAGCGTTCGCTGATCCCGAGGTCGACGCGATCATTTGCCTGCGCGGCGGTTACGGTACGCCGCGCTTGCTCGACCGCATCGACTATGACCTGCTGAGCCGCAACGCCAAGCCGTTCGTCGGCTACAGCGATATCACCGCGCTGCACCTGGCTATCAGTCGATACGCAGGATTTGTGACCTTTCACGGGCCACTGCTCAACGCCGACCTGTTGGGTGACAAGGAGCCGCCGACCGTTACTTCGTTCTTCGCCATGCTGCGTGGGCAATTGAAGGCGGGGAGTGTGTTCAGCCATCCGGTGGCGTATCCGTTGACCACTGTCGAGCCTGGTATCGCGCACGGCCGATTGCTCGGCGGTAATCTGGCGATGATCGCTGCGACGTTGGGTACGCCTTACGAAATCGATGTCGAGGGGGTAATTCTGCTGATCGAGGACATCAACGAGCCGCTGTATCGCATTGATCGCTTGCTGACCCAGATGCGCCTGGCCGGCAAGTTGGCGAAGTTGCGGGGGGTGTTGGTCGGGGACATTGCCGGCGTGGATGTCGCAGCGCTGAACCGCCTGCTCAAGCAGACGTTCGAGCCTTTACGAATTCCGGTGTTGTCGGGGTGGCGCAGCGGGCATTGCGATCCGAACCTGACGTTGCCAATGGGCGCGCTGGTGCGGCTGGATGCGGGGAAGCAGGAGTTGATGCTGGAGCAGGATGTCGTCACCCGATAGTGTGTGGGTGAAGCAAAAAGATCGCAGCCTTCGGCTGCTCTTACAGGGGATTGATATTTGCCCTGTAG
>NZ_AKJR01000021.1:0-71290 GCF_000282235.1 Pseudomonas sp. GM24
ATGGTGGCTGTGCGCATGGCGCCCTCGGGTGCGCCGGATTTAGGGTTTGGGGTCCGGTCTACTAACTTGCGCACAGCTGCCTCCCATCCGTTTAGTAGCGAGATTGGTTGCGGCCCCTATTGATAGGTACCAAGCCCATGTACAAAGTAACGCCAAATCCGCCGGAAACCGATCCGGCATCCCCCTACGAATCACCCAATTCCAAGAAATTCCACGAAGCCGCCGAACGCGCGCTCGACCACTACCTCAGCCCGACCGCGCAGATCATGGGTTCCACCCGCGAACCTGAACCGATGTACCTCGCCAACCCTGCCTATGACACCGAATCGTTGCTGGCCAACGCCAGCGAAACCCTCGGCTCGGCCACCACCATGCTCAACAACTTCGCCGCGCTGCTCGACACCTCGCACCGCAAGACTGCACTCGGCATCGCGCAGGTCGTCATGTTGGGCGAATTGGCGGTGAATCAGGCGCTGGATAAGGTTGTGCCGGCGGGTTAATCCTTTCGCTTCAAGAAGCCAAAGAAACCGGCCAATGAGTGCCGGTTTCTCGAGACGGCTACCTGGCAGCACGACTTCCGGCAAGTAGCCCGATGTTTTGGTCGATGCGTTGTTGAATGGTGCGCAAGGTTTCCTGGGTGATCACACCCGGATACAAACTTTCAGCCATGGCTGTGAATCGGCTAGCCACCTCGCAAAATCGGTCAATGATGTCGGCGGCCGTAGCGGCGTTTACTTCAGCCTCCACTGCAAGGTTGAGCAGGTGTTCTCTTCCAATTTCCAAGGCTTCACCCATCACGTCCATCTGGTGATAGCCTCCCGGCCCCTCGCAGAAAGTGACGTCATAGGCCGGCGCTAATTTCCAGTCTCCGCCAGGCGACATGATGTAAGCAAAGTTCTTCGGATGGTCGTCTCGGTTATTGAATGCGACATTGAAGACGACCCGCTCAAACGCTACGGCTTTCTCTCGTACGTCATTGCTGCACTTATGAGTCGCACGCAAGAAGTTGACGTAGTCCAGCGCCCCTGGGGATCTGAAGTCCGCACCGGTAAAGGCTGCAAGACTCTGCATGGGCACCCGCAAGTCGTTTTGTCGGTCAAAGCGTTTGGTGGCAAAAGCGGCCATTCCTTCAGACAGGCTGAAATAACGAGTGTCAGGGGTTTGGATACCGCACAAGCGTAAACATTCGGCATAGACCATTTCGATGGCGCACACCTCGGGATGTTCTTGCTGAGCCGGAAACTTCACCAACCAGGCTTCGAAACCGGGAGTGGCAGCCGTAGTAAAGGCGTCAGTGTGCGGATCGCGATACACCAGCGCTTTTGGTCGGGCGCCTTGTGGAGAACCTCCGACCAGTAGCAGCTTCTGGAGAAGCTCTCCACCTTTACCTTTGAGTACTTCCTGCACTTCGGACGCGAGCAACTCGATGGGAACATGCATTTGCGGTTCCAGCGCCTCGGGTGCAACAGGTTCAAACGACATGGCCCCCATGGCATTGTTGCCAATGTAGGCTAGCCGCTCCAAGGGGCCTATGCGCGCGGGGTTGAGGCCTCGACGTTTGAACAATCGGTCCATCAGCAACATGCCCCAGCCATCTGGCAGCGAGTCATAAACCGGCCCAGGCAGTCCCAACTGATGTGACGGGAAATCCCGGTTTAACCTGGCTCCCTGTAATGGAAGCCTCAAGGAGGAGAGTTCCAGCCCTCTGTTTTTTGCCTCATCGCTGTACTCAAACATGACCTGCGGGCGACCGGTCAGGGCTTTCGTCGAAGCAAGTGTGCCCCACCGCCAACGTTCACCCCAGCCCTCGTAGTAGACGTCCACTTGTTCAAGCATTGTCGGCTTTCCTTTTGATGCGATGACGCTTGGCCGTTTTTTCGTAGCGAATGATATCGTCTAGAGTTTCGAGCCTTGGCAGAAACAACCCTTCGAGTTCCTTTTCGCGCCCGAGAACCATTGCCACTCGCACCATGTTGTCGAAACTCACATTACGACCGGCTTCAAGGTTTGACACCGTATTCGTCGCAATGCCCGCGCGAGCGGCCACGTCTGCCTGTGTCATCTCCAAAGCCAATCGTTCTGTGCGCAGGCGGTGGCAAATCCGTTTGACGATCTCGCTTGCGGTGGTGAGGCTTAAATCCAGCATGTCGTGTGTACCGTCGGCGTTCAGTTTTGATTCTCAGTACGCAATATACTGTGGATTAAACCTGAAAATATCCTTTAACTCACAAGAAAATGTAATTAGGTTTAATGGGTAGGATAGGCCAGCACGGGTTGACGCGCCAAGGTTCAACCCTGCTGCAAAACTTTCAGAGCCGCCGACGCCAGAAAGCCCGAGCGGCTTTTCTCTTCCGGGTGATGCAACACATACTCATCAATGCGATTGAGCAAATGGCCCGGCAGGGTGATGTTGAGCTTTTGGGCTTTGCCCAAATACTTGAGCACATCGATATCCACCACGGCCCATGCACAACCGGCGTATTTCGGGTTGGCCACGTGCAGGCTCAGTTTGCTGGCCGCTGGAATGGGGGCGTCGTCGTCCGCCAGAATCTCGAAATGACCTTCGATGGCTTCGCGAGCCATGGCGACGGCATCGTCCAGATCCTCTCCGGCGGAAAAGCATCCAGGAATGTCCGGGACTTCTACACCCCAGGCGTGATGGTCATCGCCAATTGAAATCGCAATCGGGTAGAGCATATTCGTTGTCCTCCATGGCGCAACTGACTCAGAGAGTCAAAGCAGCGCCTGCTGCAAAATACTGATGGCCGTTTTCTTCAGCAGATCCTTTTTTGGATGTGGCACGGTGACCAGTCCTGGTTTGCTCGGGTGCTTGAAGTGATGGTGACTTCCTTTGATCCTTACCAGATACCAACCGTCTGCGACGAGTTGGCCGATTAAAAAACGGCTATTCACAACACCTCCCTGTGGTGTGCTTGGTGGGTACTATACCCATTGAGCTAATATGATCAACACTATAACCACCGGTCGGTAGTGGTCCTCTGACGGGCGGGGTCGCTTAGCGCAGTCTAGATAAGGCAGAAGCGATGGTGAGGTGGGTGTGTTACCGGGTTTTGCTTATGTTCATGTGGCGATCTTCCGCTGCAAAATAATGGAACACATCTTTTTCTGACGTCACTGCTCGGGCTGCTAACGTTGAACTCTAATGGGCGAAGGTCATGGACCCTCAACGAGCCTGTTGAAAGGAAATCACCTCTCGATATAGCCAGCGTAGTTATGTATGGAATTTGCCCATGTGATCGTCAGAAGGGAGTGAAACGGATGTCGACTCTAAAATTCAGCTATAGAGATGCAAAGGGCGATTTAAGTCAGCGGGAGTTGATTCAATGGTCAGAGAATTCGGTTTACATTCAAGGACGATCGGCCAGCGATACCTTTCCTAAAACCTATCGCAAGGATCGCATCATCGAAGTATTGCTTGGGGCTGAGCTGCTCTTAAAGGAGGCCGCTCCTCCTTCTCCGAGGCTTCAGCACGATCGAAAGCCACCGGCGCTCGTTGCTTCAGAAGCCGCTTCGCAAACGCCTGATCCGAAAATGTCACCGGGTAGGATCAATCAAATTCTTTTCACTGGGTTCGCAGCTGCACAACGGGCTGAGCTTGAGCAAAAGGCAGTGGAATATGGGTTGAAGGTCATGAGTACGGCAGGCAAGACGCTGACGTTTCTTTGTTATGGTGAAAATGCGGGGCCAACCAAAGTTTCCAAGGCACTTGAGGCTGGAGCTTTCATCATCAACTCAGAGCAATTCTTGAATCTGATCACAACGGGAGAAATCCCCTGAAGTCATCACTTCGCTCAGCCTGCGCATTGAAACTGCACCAACCGCCGAATGCTTGTTACATGCAGCCAGCATCACCTCATTCTGCTTCTTGGTAGCTGCGGTCAGCACTTCACGGTAAACACGCTTTTTTTCATGGGATTTCGCATTACGGATGAAGTCTGCGAATGGGCTTGCGTACTCCCCTTCGAATTCGATTGTCATGGAATTGCCCCTTCATAGATCCCGAGCATGGGCACCATTTCGTGCCTCGCACGCTTCTCAAGGATTGTCGTTAGAGAGAACAAAAGCGTACAGGGGGAGAGCGCATCTTCAACTAGCGGAGTGTTTCTGAAAGGTTCCGAACTGCCCCATTTGGCCAACCTCAAATCCCAGACACAAAAAAACCGGCCATGTAGGCCGGTTTTTGCTGTTCCTGCATCCCCCGTCAAAAAAAACAACGTGAGACAAAAATTGAGTGGAGCGGGTAGAGGGAATCGAACCCTCGTCGGAAGCTTGGGAAGCTACTGTTCTACCATTAAACTATACCCGCTCAGAGCGGCTGACTTTGTACCAGACTCGGCCACGGATTTGAAGTTTTTCTTTTACTCATGAACGCTTTAAATCACTGAAAACGGTCAATCGCGGGCGAGCACTGCGGTGCGTAAAGCAAAATCCCAACCCCACAGCCTCGCTCGCGACGACACCCTTTCAAATAGCCAATGCATGTTGATCCTGAACAAACGAGTAACGCGTTCGGCTGGTCTGCTGTGCCGGTTTCAGAAAGCCGAGCAAGGCGTTCTGGCTGTCGCGGCACGCAGCCTTGTGTTCCATGTCGAGAAAGTGCCCGGTGGCTTGCAGCGTGGTGAACGTGCTCTGCGCCACGTGGTTGCCGAACAGGCGGGCGTCTTCGGCAGCGGTGTATTCGTCCCATTCGCCGTTTAGAAACAGCACTGGCACGTTGATCTTTTTCGCTGCGTTCAGATAGCACTGCCGATCACTGTGCAGTACGTCGCTGATGTGGAAGTGCATCTGCCCGTATTCGTGCTCGGCCAGGCTGCTGACGTGGCGATAGTTGAAGCGTTTGAACAGTGACGGCAGGTGTTTGCCGATGGTGCTGTTGACCAGATGGCCGACGCGGTCGCCGTCGCGCTGGCCGAGGTAGTCGACGCCACGTTCGAGGTAATCGAGCATGTGCGCGTTGATCACTGGCGAGAACGAGCTGATCACCGCTCGTTCAATGCGCCGTGGCTGGTGGGCGAGGGCGACCAGGGTCGCAGCGCCGCCCCAGGAGAACGACAGCACGTGTTCGGCGGCGAAGTGGTCGATCAGCTCGAGCAGAATCTGCCCTTCGACGTCCTTGGTCAGATGTTTCTCGTGGCGGTTGTGGGCTTTTGACCGGCCCGCGTAAGGCTGGTCGTAGCAGACCACGTTGAATTGCGGGTGCAGGTTTTTCACAGTCTGTGCAAACGACGCAGTCGTGGCCATCGAGCCGTTGACCAGGATGATGGTCTTTTCTGCGGCGTCTGCGCGATAGAACTCCGTGTAAACCCGATACTGACCCTGTATATCCAGCACAGCGATTTCTGGCCTCATGTCATAAGACTCCTGGCAAGCAAGCGGGTATGCGCGCAAATAGAGATTGCACGAGCTTTGTGACAGGTAGGCATACGCCTGGAATTTGCTTGGCCCATGTCGATCCATGACTGCGGTCGACGGGTATTGTTATTGGCGGGCAGTCTGCCGGCTGAGGCGGAGCCTTGAAGGCTCTCTACCGGCAAAAAGTTTCTTGGATGTACGTTGTGACTCATCGGTCACAATCTGGCCGACGTCCTGATTCAAGCAGGGGAGTCGGGATCGCGCAAGTGCCGTTGGTAAATTGTTCGACAACTTCTGCTGAGCGGTCGCCGGCTTAGAACAAATGGATCTCTTCGGTGCGCAAAGCGCGGTACTCGCCCGGTTTTAGCGCGTTATCGAGGTGCAGAAGCCCCATGGATTCGCGGTGCAGGCGCAGGACTTTGTTGTTGAAGAAACCAAACATGCGCTTCACCTGATGGTAGCGACCTTCGACGATGCTCAGCCGCGCCGACCGTGGGCCAAGCAGCTCCAGCTGCGCCGGCTGGGTGGTCAGGTCTTCGAAAGCGAAGTAGATCCCCTCGGCAAAGGTGCTCGCATAGTGCGCGCCAATCTCCTGCTCGGTCTCGACGTAATAGACCTTCGGCAGTTTGGTCTGCGGTTGAGTCAGGCGCCGTGACCACGCGCCGTCGTTGGTGATCAGCATCAGACCGGTGGTGTTGAAGTCCAGGCGTCCGGCGATGTGCAGGTCGTCCTTGTCCGGTTCATCGATCAGGTCGAGCACGGTCGGATGTTGCGGATCGCGAGTGGCGCTGACGCAGCCCGGCGGCTTGTGCAGCATGAAGTAGCGCGCCGCTTTGCCGACTTGTAGCACTTCGTCATCGACTTCGACACGGCTGAATTCCAGCACTTCGCTGTGCGGATCGCTGACGACTTTTCCGTCAATCCGCACGCGCTTTTCCACCAGCAACAGGCGAACCTGCTGACGGTTGTAGCGGGGCAGGTTGCTGAGGAAACGGTCGACACGCATGTTCAGAGTTCGGTGAATGAAGGACCGCGCATCTTACGGGATCGGCCGCTTGGCCGCTTGCAGTTGCGCCTCGACTTGCGCGCAACGCGGGCACAGGCAGGATTGGTTGCGCAGTTCTGGCGGCAGCGCTTCAAGCACGGCCGGGTCGATGCTCACGCCATAGCACCAGCATTCGCGGTCGGCGCTGCGCGGGTCGGCGAGGCTGCAGTCGTTGCGGGCGCCGCAGGCCGGGCAATGGTCGGGTTTAACGTCAGAATCAGGCATAAGTCGAGTGAGGCATTTCCACGCAGGTGCGATTGCGGCCGGTGTGTTTGGCCCGGTACATCGCATGATCGGCCCGCGACAGCAGGCTGTGCAAGGTGTCATCGCGTTGCAGGGTGGTGGCGCCGATGCTTACCGTCAGATGGAGGCGGTGGCCGTCGTAGGCATATTCGTGCTGTTCGACGTGTTGGCGGATCTTTTCGGCAATTTTCTGACCGGTGTCGCCGTCGGTGTCCTTCAGTAAAACGATAAATTCCTCACCGCCCCAGCGGCAGACAATGTCAGCGTGGCGCAGGCAACTTTGCAGGTCGCGGGCAAAACCGATCAATACCTGATCGCCGGCCATGTGCCCGTAGGTGTCGTTCAATACCTTGAAATGATCGAGGTCGAGCAGCAACGCCGTCAGCGGTTTGGTTTCGCGTTGGGCTTCGTGCAGAGCCTGCGCGGCGAGAATGTCGAAGCCACGGCGGTTGGGCAGTTCGGTGAGACTGTCGAGAATGGCCTGCGCCTGGATTTTGCTTTGATAACGCTTGATCACGCGGTTGAGCAGCGCCAGAACGATCAGCGTCACCAGCAGGCAGATCAGCAGATTCAGGTACAGCGACTGGCGAATCTCACTCAGCGCGCCGTCTTCGCGTTTATCGACAAACAGGTACCAGTTCAGCTCCGGAATAAACCGTACGTTGAGGAAATGCCCTTGCCCATGAGCGGAATATTCGTAGCTGCCGCTGTGCGGTTTCGGCAACTGGCTCACCAGACTTTTCATGCTCTCCAGTTCACTCAGGCTCTGACCGATGTGCGCGCCTTCAGGCCCGCCCTCGGCGCCGGTCAACACCAGTCGGCCGAAGGTGTCGACGAAGTACACGCTGCGTTGATAGCGCTGTTGATACTTGTCGATCAACTTGATCACCGCGTCCACGGTCAGACCGACCCCGGCCGCGCCGATGAAGCGATTGTGATAGTCGTAAACCTTGTAGTTGATGAAGAACGTCAGGTTGTCCTTGTTAGCCAGATCCGGGTCGACGTTGATCTCGTACGGGTCATTCATGTCGCGCACGCGGAAGTACCAGGCGTCGCGCGGCTCATCGACCTTGACCTGCTTGAGCACGCCTTTGGCGTGGTAGTAGGTGAGGGTGCTGTTGGAGACGAAGAAAGCCGTGTAGGCGCCGTAATGGGTCATGACTTCGTCGAGGTAGCGGGTCATCTGCTCGGGATTTTGCTCGCCGTTGACCACCCAGTCGCGCATGAAGGTGTCGCGGGACATCATCGAGGAAATCAGGATCGGCCTGACGAGGTCTTTCTGGATTTCCGAGTAGACCGTGTCGGACGTCAGCGGCAGTTCGGTGTTGACGATGTTGTCGCGGATCGACTCGCGGGAGGCGTAGTAGCTGAGTAACGACGTGGCAAGGAACCCGGCGCCGAGCAGGGCGATCAGCGTCAGGACCAGTGAGCGTTGCGAGTACAGGGGAGAACGAAGCGGCATGGCAGATCCGTTAGCAGTGGCCCGATGGCATGCATTCTAGTGGGATGGCCGGGAAAAGACTGCGGGATTTATGCCTGAAATGGCGGGGGATATGACGTAGAGGGTGTGTCAGAAGGATCGCTCCCTCACCCCAGCCCTCTCCCGGAGGGAGAGGGCGCTAGATTGTGGTGATTTCAAAAATTGTGTTCGGCTCGGTATCACCGAATGGCAACTATCTTAAAGACACCCCGCTCAGTTCTCTCTCCCTCAGGGGTGAGGGCTGAATTGTGGTGATTTCAAAACCTGAGTTCGACGGATTATCACTGAATGGCAATCCCCTCACAGACACCTCGGTCAGTCCCCTCTCCCTCCGGGAGAGGGCTAGGGTGAGGGCTGGTTTCTGGATCAACTCCGAGTTTCAAGATACGCCCGCCATCCCCCCAAATGGCTGATGTCCAGCGCCCCTTCCAGACCATACGGCTCACAAATAAACCCGCTCTCCCAACGTCCATCCGCCAGTTGCACCTTGCCCAACCCAAGCGGTGCCGGAATCCCGGTGAGGAACGAGCCCAACTCACTGCTCGGCAATTCCCACACCTCCACCGCAATCGCCACACCGCCAGCCTTGACCCGCACCATGCCCGGACGCAGCGGTGGGCCGCCGGCCAACGCGTGCAGTTGATAGTCCGGCGAACTCAACGTCGTCTCCAGCAATCTCCCGCCACGCTGCGTCAGTTGCCAGTTCAACGCCAACCCTTGCAAATGCGCGCCACACACCACGATGCGTGCGCGATCATGGCGCGCAACGTTTGCGGGCGTGGGCAATGCCGAGTCCTGCTGACGCTGCAGCGCATCGGCCACGCTCAGCAGATATTGATCGGTGAACGCCCGGCCAAACAGCGTCACGCCCCACGGCAATCCATTGGCCATAAACCCGCTCGGCACGGCGACGGCGGCGTAGTCGAGCAGGTTCATGAAGTTGGTGTAGTAACCCAGTTCGGAGTTACGCAAAACCGGTTCGGCGTGCAGTTCGGCCAGTGTCACCGGGCGGCCGATAGTCGGTGTGAGTACGCAGTCGAGATCTTCGAGTGCCTGATCGCACAGCGCTTTCAAGGCTTGCAGCCGATATTGCGCACGGAAGGTCTGTACGCCGCTCACCGCCGGCGCCTTGGCCAGCACGGCACGAATCACCGGCAAAACCGCTTCGGGATTCTGCTCCATCAACTCGCCTGCCACGCTATAGCGTTCGGCGACCCATGGCCCTTCGTAAAGCAGGCGCGCGGCTTCAAGGAATGGCGACAGGTCCAGTTCAAGCGCTTCGCCACCCAGGGCCTTGAGCCGGTCGATGGCATCGCCGAACAGCAGCGGGCCTTCGACGCAGCCGAAAAACTTGAGATCCTGCGCGCGCGGCACACCGAATCGAAATGCGCGTGGCGCACCAAACGCCGAGCCGTCATTCCACGATGGATTGCGGCGGCAGTATTCGTCGCGCGGATCAAGTTTTGCCGTCAACGCGAGCAACTGACTGGCTTCACGCGCCGTCGCGGTAAACGTGGTCACGCAATCCAGCGTGCGGCATGCGGGCAGCACACCGGCCGTGGAAATCAGGCCTTTGCTCGCCTTCAATCCAACCAGATTGTTCAGCGCCGCCGGCACTCGACCGGAGCCTGCGGTGTCAGTGCCCAAGGCAAAACTGGCCACGCCCAACGCCACCGCCAGCGACGAACCTGCGCTGGAGCCACCGGACGGATACTCCGTCAGCACGCTGTTCGGGCACGCGCCATACGGCGAGCGGCTGCCGTTAAGTCCCGTAGCAAACTGATCGAGATTGGTCTTGCCCAGCGGTATCGCCCCCAAGGCGATCAACTGCTCGACGATGGTCGCCGAGCGCTCCGGCACATAAGCAAAGTCCGGGCACGCGGCGGTGGTGGCAATACCCGCCAGATCAATGTTGTCCTTGATCGCAAACGGCACGCCATACAGCGGCAGAATGTCGAGGTCGCGGCCGTCGAGGGCGGCAAGGTAGGGCTCCAGTTCAACGACGCTGAGCAGATGAATGAACAGGTGATAATCCGGGTTCAGCGCGGCAGCTTTCTCGCGCAGTTTCGCCAGCAGTTGACGTGGTGTGGTGTCGCCATTGCGATAGGCCTGGCGCAGAACATCGAGTTGCAGATTCATGAGTTGATCCTTATCCAATTGGCTTCAGTCGAGTTCCAGCACCACGACCCGTTGTCCGGCGCGCACCGCCGAACCGGGCTGCACGCGGATCTCGCGCACCACCCCGGCCATCGGCGCGAGTACCGGGATTTCCATCTTCATCGACTCGAGAATCACCAGCACGTCACCCGCCGCGACACGGCTGCCGGCCTCGACCTGCACCTGCCAGAGATTGCCGGCAATGTGGCTGTCGACGCTGTGCTCACCGTCGGCCAGTGGAGCGTCTTCGCTGGACTCCGCCACGGCTTCTTCGCTGTCGAAATGCGCCTGACCGCTGGCGATCCAGCGTTCACGCTCAGCATTGAAGGCGCCCTGTTGCTGGGCACGAAAGGCGTTGATGCCTCCGGCTTCGCGATTGAGAAAAGCCTGATAATCGGCGAGGTTGAGCTGGCTGTGTTCGATGTTGAGATCGAAGCGCCCGAGTGGAAAATCCCTGCGGATGCGCAGCAGTTCTTCGGCGCTGACCGGGTAGAAACGAATCTGGTCGAAGAAGCGCAGCAGCCACGGTTTGCCGTCGAACGCGGTGACTTCGCGGTAGCGGTTCCACATCTGCAAGGTGCGCCCGACAAACTGATAACCGCCGGGGCCTTCCATGCCGTACACGCACATATAGGCACCGCCGATGCCTACCGAGTTTTCAGCGGTCCAGGTGCGTGCCGGGTTGTATTTGGTTGTGACCAAACGATGACGCGGATCCAGCGGCGTGGCGACTGGCGCACCGAGGTAAACGTCGCCAAGCCCCATCACCAGATAGCTCGCCTCGAACACCGTGCGCTGCACTTCGTCGAGGTTGGGCAGGTCGTTGATGCGGCGGATGAACTCCAGATTGCTCGGGCACCACGGCGCGTCCTTGCGCACAGTAGTCATGTATTTCTCGATGGCCAACTGGCAGGCCGGGTCGTCCCACGACAGCGGCAAATGGATGATGCGCGACGGCACTTGCAGGTCGTTGGCGGCGCACACCGCGTCCCATTCACCGGCGACGATGCCGAGCAGATCGGCCAGCGGCAGTTGCTCGGGTTGATAGTGGATTTGCAGCGAGCGAATGCCGGGGGTGAGGTCGATCACGCCGTGCAGGGATTTGTGTTCCAGCGCTTGCATGAGGGCGTGGGCGCGGAAGCGCAGGACGAGATTGAGTTCAGGCTCGCCGATTTCCAACAATAGGTGAGTATCGCCAGAGACCCGCCCAACCAAGCGCATATCACCCTGACCCAACTCCAGCACCACAGGCGACACAAGATCCTGTGGGAGCTGGCTTGCCAGCGATGAAGTTAATGCGGTGTCTGGACGGGCCCCATCGCTGGCAAGCCAGCTCCCACAGTTATCCCATTTCAGGGCGAGATCGCGGGCGGTTTTGAGGTCGACGGGGATGAACTGGATTTTATCGCCAGCCTTGAGCTGCCCCAGTTGCCACAGATCCGCCTCGATCACCGTCACCGGGCAAACAAACCCACCAAGGCTCGGGCCGTCCGGGCCGAGGATGACGGGCATGTCACCGGTAAAATCCACGGCGCCGATGGCATACGGATTGTCGTGAATGTTCGATGGATGCAACCCGGCCTCGCCACCGTCGGCACGCACCCATTCCGGCTTCGGCCCGATCAGGCGGACACCGGTGCGGCTGGAGTTGAAATGCACTTCCCACTGGGTTTGAAAAAAACTGCCGATGTAGTTTTCCGTAAAATATTCCGGTGCGCCGTGCGGGCCGTAAATCACCCTGATCTGCCGCACCGCTGGCAACGCGGTGATGTGCTGCTCGGTCAACTGCTGGCCAGCACTGCGGTCAGTCAGCGCAGGGATATGCAACACATCCCCGGCACGCAACGCCCGACCACCATGCCCACCAAACTGGCCGAGGGTGAAAGTGCTTTTGCTGCCCAGATAATCCGGCACCTGCAAACCACCGCGCAGGCACAGATAACTGCGTGCCCCGGCGCCGCTGATGCTGCCCAGATGCAACGTCGCGCCCGCCGGGATCAGCAGCGCGGTGTTCATCGGCACGCTTGTGCCTTCAAGCGTCAAGGCAATCGGCGCCCCCGTCACCGCGACCACTGCTGTGCAATTGAAGCGCAGCAACGGCCCGCTCATGGTGATTTCCAGCGCCGCCGCGCCGTCAGCGTTGCCGAGCAGACGATTGCCCAAACGCAGCGCGCGACTGTCCATCGGCCCCGATGGAGGTACACCGACAGCCCAGTAACCGAGGCGACCGGGATAATCCTGCACGCTGGTTTGCGTGCCGGCGCTGAGCACTTCGAAGGTGTTGGCGCGATAGACCAGACCTTCCAGGCAACGCGTCCACGGCTCACCGCTGGCGAACGGCGCGTCGAGGAGAATCTGCCGCAGGTAGTCGCGGTTGGTTTCCACGCCGTACAACAGACTGTCGCCTAACGCTTGATGCAACTCGGCACGCGCCTGTTCGCGGCTCGGCGCCCAGGTGATGACCTTGGCAATCATCGGATCGAAGTACGGCGGAATCTCGCAACCGGCCTCGACCCAGGTATCGATGCGCAGTTGAATACCGTTGGCCGGCGGGAATTCCACGGCTGTCAGCAAGCCTGGGCTCGGCTGAAAATCGCGGCCGGGATCCTCCGCGTACAGGCGCGCCTGAATCGCGTGGCCCTCGGGTTTCAGCTGACGATACAACTCGCTCAGCGGCGGTAAATCTCCCGCCGCCAGCTCAACCATCCAGCGCACCAGATCCACGCCCCATACTTGCTCAGTGACGCCATGCTCCACCTGCAACCGCGTGTTCACTTCGAGAAAGTAGAAGCGCTGCGCGTCGCTGTCGAAGACGAATTCAACCGTGCCGGCGCTGCGGTAGTTCACCGCCTTCGCCAGTTTGATCGCCGCCGCGCACAGCTCGTCGGCCATGCCGTCGGGCAGGTTCGGCGCCGGGGTTTCTTCGAGGACTTTCTGATTGCGCCGCTGCACCGAGCAGTCGCGCACGCCGAGGGCGATGACCTCGCCGCGTCCGTCGCCGAACATCTGCACCTCCAGGTGCCGGGCGCGCTGAATGTACTTCTCGATAAACACGCCGGCGTCGCTGAAGTTGTTCTGACCGAGGCGTTTCACCGCTTCGAACGACTCGCTCAGTTCGCTGGCGCTGCGGCACACGCGCATGCCGATGCCGCCACCGCCGGCGGTGCTTTTCAGCATCACCGGGTAGCCGACTTGTTCGCCGGCAATCAGCGCGGCGTCGAGGCTGTCGAGCAGTTCGGTGCCTTCGAGCATGGGCACGCCGTGTTGTTTGGCCAACGCGCGGGCGGTGTGCTTGAGGCCGAACACGCGCAGTTGTTCCGGCGTCGGGCCGATGAAGGCGATGTTCTGCGCTGCGCAGGCTTCGGCGAACGCGGCGTTTTCCGAGAGGAATCCGTAGCCGGGATGGATCGCGGTGGCGCCGCTTTGCTTGGCGATGGCGAGGATTTTTTCGACCGCCAGATAGGTGCCGGCGGCAGCGCCTTCACCGAGGCTGTGCGCTTCATCCGCGTGCAGGATGTGCAGGCTGGCGGCGTCGGCTTCGGAATACACCGCCACGCCTTTGACCTGCAGTGCGCCGAGGGTGCGCAGGATGCGGCAGGCAATGGCGCCACGGTTGGCGATGAGGACTTTTTCGAACATGGCATAACCCCTGAAGGGGAAGCGGGCCGTCCCGCTGTTTTTCGACAGACATCCGGGCCGTCCCGGATGAAAAAACCACTTCAGATCACCACCGAGCCCCTGTAGGAGTGAGCCTGCTCGCGATAGCGTCGGATCAATCAAAACTGATGCGTCTGACACACCGCGATCGCGAGCAGGCTCACTCCTACAATGGGATTTGTGCTGGTTTCACTTTTTAAGGCATTGCCCGGAACGGGCCTGGCACAGGGCGAAAAGCCAACGGCGCAAACGGCTGATTTTCAGTTCCATACCAGCAGCTCCGCAGGTGTCGGGTTGTAGGCGTTGCACGGGTTGTTCAACTGCGGACAGTTGGAAATCAACACAATCACATCCATCTCCGCACGCAAGTCGACGTACTTGCCCGGCGCCGAAATCCCGTCCTCGAAGGTCAGCCCGCCATCCGCCGTTACCGGCACATTCATGAAGAAATTGATGTTCGGCCCGATGTCACCTTTGCCCAGTCGCCCATCATGGGCACAGGCGCGCAGGTAGTTGTCGCGGCAGCTGTGCATGTAGCGCTTTTCCAAGGCGTAGCGCACGGTGTTGCTCTCTTGCGCGCACGCGCCGCCGAGGGTGTCGTGGCGTCCGCAGGTGTCGGCGACGATGGTCAGCATCGCGTGGCCGAGGTTGGAATACAGCACGCTGCCGGTGCTCAGGTAGACGCTGTTCTGCCGACGCAAGGTGCGCTGCACGTCGTAGCGTTCCTTGGGGTTGGCGAGGCTGTAGAACAAGGTATCGACGGCCTGATTGCCTTCCAGGTCGAGAATGCGCAGGGTCTGGCCAGCCTTGACCTCCATCAGCCAGGGTTCACCGGCCGGGATTGTGCCGCGGTACACCGCTGCGTCGGGTTGTTTTTGCGAAGTGGCGATAGCAACTGACATGGCAGCGATCCTCAGGCGAACAAACGGTCGGTGTTGATAAAGCCGCGCTCATTTTCCGGGCGCGAGGTGCGGCAGTGTTCGGCGACGCTGGCGTCGGCGTTCATCCAGCTCAGCTTCAGTGGTTTTGGTGCGTATTCCGGCGCCGGATCCATCGGGTGTTGCAGCGCGGTGAGCACCACCAGCGTGTCCATCGGCGCGTACAGTTCGATGTAGTCGCCGGCCTTGGAATTGCCCTCGACGAAGTGGAAACGCCCGGCCTCATCTACATTCACGCGGCTGAACAGATTGAGCGTCATCAGCAGGTCGGACAGGCCCAAACCCCACTTGCCGAGTTCCACCAACAGGTTGTCGGTGCCGTTGCGGAAGAAACCGTTGCGCAGTTCCTGATAGCGGCCCTGGCCGTACTTTTCTGCGACTTCTTCGGCGCAGAGCACACCGCCGAGACTGTCGCTCCAGCCGCAGGTGTCGGCAGTGATTGCGGCGAGTACGCGGCCCATGTCCGAGTACAGGCAGTGGCCGCTGGTGAGTTTGGCGGTGTGTTGGCACTTGAGGCTGTCGGGCAGGTTCAGCCGCTCGGTTTTTTCATTGGCGTTGAGCAGGGTCAGGCTGACGTTGGCGCCACCGCGCAGATCAGTCAGGCGCAGCAATTGGCCGCGCTTCAACACGAAGGAACGGTGGCCGCCACCGGGGAGCATTTCTTCGGCAAACGGTGGGAACAGTTGGGTCGAATCAGTCATCGGTTTATTCATTGGAGCAGTCCTCTCAAGCGGTGCGAAGGGCGCCTGCCAGTGGCAACGGCAAGGCGTCGACGGCGGCGCGTTGGGCGCGGCGGTCGCTGTTCAAAGGGATGTCGTAGGTGATGCGTGCGCCATAGGCGCCGGGGGCGTGCGGGTCGAGGCGCACCTTGTCGAACACCAGCAGACGGGTGCCGAGGCTGAAACCTTCGGACAGGTCATGGGTGACCATGAACACGGTCAACCGGGTCTCGCGCCACAGCTCCAGCAGCAAGGCGTGCATGTCCTTGCGGATGCCCGGATCGAGTGCGCCGAACGGTTCGTCGAGCAGCAACACCCGCGGTTTCATGATCAGTGCCTGGGCAATCGCCAAGCGTTGCTGCATGCCGCCGGACAACTGCGCCGGGTATTTGTCGAGGGCATGGCCGAGGCCGACTTTATTCAGCAATGCCGCCGCTTGTTCGCGCGCCTCACGTTTGGCGCTGCCGAACAACCGACCGATCAGCGGCGCACGCGGCAATTCGAGGCCGAGGGCGACGTTGTCGAGCACGCTCAAATGCGGGAACACCGAGTAGCGCTGGAACACCACGCCACGGCTGGCATCCGGTTCGCTGGCCAGCGCTTGACCGTCGAGCAGAATCTCGCCGCGACTCGCGGTTTCCTGGCCGAGCAGCAGGCGCAGGAAGGTCGATTTGCCGCAACCGGACGCGCCGACCAGGGTGCAGAACTCGCCCTCATTGACGCTCAGGTTCAAGCCTTCCAGCACCACCTGATCGGCGTATTGCTGCCAGACGTTTTTCACGGTGATGAAGCTCATTTGGCCGCTCCCTCATACCAAGGGAAGGCGCGACGGGTCAGGTATTTCAGGCCCCAATCCATCAGCCAGGCGAGGAGGGTGATCCACACCACGTACGGCAGAATCACATCCATCGCCAGATAACGCCGGACCAGAAAAATCCGGTAGCCGAGGCCGTCGGTGGAGGCGATCGCTTCGGCGGCAATCAGGAACAGCCACGCTGAACCGAGCATCAGCCGTAACGAAATCAGCAAGCGTGGCAGCAGTTGCGGCAACACCACGCGCAGCATCAGCGTCCAGGTCGAGGCGCCGAGGGTCTGCGCCTTGATCAGCAGTTCGACGGGAATTTCCCGTGCGCGCTGTTCCAGATCGCGAGCGAGGGCTGGGGTGATGCCGATCACGATCAGCATGACTTTCGACAACTCGCCCAGACCGAAGACGATGAACAGAATCGGCAGGATCGCCAGCGGCGGCACCATCGACAGCACTGTCAGCAGCGGCGACAACGGCGCGCCGAACAACGGCAGCGTGCCGGCGGCGATGCCCAGGCACAGCCCGGCCAATGCAGCGATGCCGAGGCCGATGGCCAGACGCCGCAGACTCGACGCGGTGTCCTGCCACAACAGGTAGTCACCGGTGCGGCTGTCGGCATTGAAGGCCAGACGTTTGACCGCGTCGCTCATCTGCACGGCGCTGGGCAGCAGTTTGTCGTTGGGGTTGTCCGCCAGGCGCTCGGCCGAACCCATGAAGTAGGCGAACAACACCAGCGCGAACGGCAGGATCACCAACAGCAGGCGACTGGGGCGATCCGGGTGGCGATTGATCAGGCGCATGGCCAAATCCTCCGTGGCTTACAGCTTGGCGTCGGCGGCCATCTGCACGTAAGTCGGATCGAAACGCAGCTTGAGGTTGCCGGTGTCGCCACTGGTCACGCCGTTGGCGAAGGCCATGCCGACCGCGCTGGTGTCTTTCGCGCCTTCGCCGAGCAAGCCGTGCTGGAAGGAGAATTCGGCGACCTTGCGCATGGTTTCCGGCAGTTGTTTGCTGGTGGCGAAGTTCAGCGCTTCGCTTGGCGTGGCGAACAGTTTGGTGGTGTCGAGTTGTGCCTGGAATCCAGCGAGGTCGGTGCCCGAAGCTTTGGCCATGTGCTCCAGCGCAGCTTTGCTCGCGGCGTTCTTGGCGTTCATCAACTCGACCACTTCGAACCACGCGCCGGTCAGCGCTTTGCCCAGCGCCGGGTTGTCTTTGAGGGTGGCGCTGTTGACCACCATCATGTCCATGATCTCGCCAGGAATCTGGCTGGAATTGAACACCTCGGTCACGCCCGGTTTGGCCTTGATGTCCGAGAGCATCGGGTTCCAGGTGGTCACGGCGTTGACCTGTTCGGTGTTGAAAGCGGCGGAGATATCGGCGTCGGAAGTGTTGACCACTTTCAGGTCTTTCTCGGTCAGGTCGACCGAGTCCAGCGCGCGGGCCAGCAGGTAGTGCGAGACCGACAGTTCGACCAGGTTGACGTCCATGCCCTTGAGGTCGGCGACTTTCTTGCCGGCGCCCTTGAGGACGATGCCGTCGTTACCGTTGGAAAAGTCGCTGACGATCAACGCGGTGCTGTCGACGCCGCCGGCGGCCGGAATGGTCAGCGCGTCCATGTTGGTCATGGTGCAGCCGTCGAACTGGCCGGCGGTGTACTGGTTGATCGATTCGACGTAGTCGTTGAGCTGCACGACGTCGATCTTGATCCCGTACTTCTTCGCCCATTTGTCGACGATGCCCTGGCTGCCGGCGTATTCCCAGGGCATCCAGCCGGCGTAAATCGTCCAGCACACGCTGAAGTGGTCTTTCTGGGCGGCGGGGGATTGCGTGCTGATGAGCGCGGCGAAGGCGGCGGCGAGCAGGGCGGGCAAACGTAGTCGGGTCATGGTGGATTCTCCAGTTGATCAAGGGCGGACAGGAAGGCAACGCGGCACCGCGAACGGTGGCTTGTCTCCCGGGCTTTTGTCCCGCCGTGTAACCTCAACTGGAGGTCGCCAACTCTCGGACCAGCCACTCGCGATTGCGAGCCGGAACCCTAGTCAGCCATTGCAAATTGTGGTGCCGCGAACCTGTGATGACTCCTGCACGGGTTTGCTAAAGCGAGACGCGTGCCAAGTTGCGTCAGGCGCTCTGGCTCGGGCGCGCGGGTGGCGTCGGTTTGCAGGTGAGGGCGATGTGGCGCTTTGTGTTGGTGCGCGGCTGCACCGTCATGCAGCGTGGTTGCCGCTGATCTGATGGTTTTGCGGTGTTGGCACTCGGCATGGCTTCGCCAGTCAAAACAGATGTCAGCCGGTCTGTGCCGACTGCTGTCGCGGGTCTTTCAGGAGGCCGCCATGCTCATTCAAAAAACGTTGCGAAGGGCGCTGCTGGGAGCGGTGCTCGGTTTCGGTCTGTCCGGTTGTTATTACTACGCCGGTCCCTACGATGCGTATCCGTCCACCTACTACTATCCCGGCTATTACTCGCCTTATTACTACGGTGGTTATTACGGGCCACGCTACTACGGCGGTGCGCGTTATTACCACGGTGGCTACGGGTATCGGGGTGGTTACGGACGGGGTTATCACGGCGGCGGATATCACGGTGGCCACCATTAATCAGCGGCTGAATGACAGCGTTTTCCAAATGAACAGGATTTCATTAATCACTTGTTTCAACTTGTTGCAGGAACGCACCAGATGCCGAAAACGCTGTCTGATTTTTCGACAGTCACCGATTAAATGACTGTCGCCTGCCAGCGTCGCTGGTGTGGCCAACCCGCGGTCCAGGAGGCCGCCATGTATAGACGAATTCTTCTGCTTGCTGCGTTGATGTTTTCCGTTGCCGGTTGCGTCCCGTACTCTTACGCGGACTCGTATTACAGCTCAGAGGTCTACACGTCACCCGCACCGGCCTACTACAACACAGGCGGCACCTATTACCGGGGTGGCAGCACGTATTACGCGCAGCCACGTTACTACCAGCCAGCCCCGCGGTACTACCAGCAACCGCGCTATTACCAGTCGGCGCCGCGTTACTACCAACCGGCCCCGCGCTACTACGAAAGCCGCCGCTGGCACGACAACGATCGCGGGCGCTGGAATGGCCACCGTCGCGGCGGTTGGGATAACGATCATCGCGGTCGTGGCAACTACGACCGACACAGTGGACGCGGCGATCACAATGGGCGTGGTAACCGCTGGTAATCACCCGCAAATGAAAAGCGGCGCTTGAAGCGCCGCTTTTTTGTGCCTGAGGATATCGTCTGGATGAAGACCAACTGTAAAGCGCACTAAATGACTTAAGGCCGCGGTCGCTTTGGCGCTTGAATCTGATGATCAGCGACTAGGGTCCGGTTTGATCGCTATATCAGGCACCGGCTTGTAGGACAGGCCGTAATCCACCAGTAATTCATCTCCCTTGCGAATGTCATTCAGCGCCACGTAGAAGGTCAGGTTTTTCCCCGCGGCGATGGTAATGACGTTATTCGACCTCCATGCCGGGCCATTGCCCAGTTGCGAGGTATTGATCAGGCTCAGGGTATTGCCCGTGTGCAGCGCACTCACTGAGCGATTGCCCGAACGTGTGCCGAACAAATAGGTCAGTACAGCCCGTGAACCTTGTTTGCGTATCTCCCGAAACAATGACGCTTCTGATTCGTGGAATTTGCCCGCGTACGGTCCAAGCACCTCAAATTTGGCAATATCGCGGCGCGCCCATACCGACGCGCCGCGATTGGGTCCACCGTCATCCAGGGCCGTGAGCACTTCCAGAGTCTGATCAAACCTCACCTGATGCTGCCCTTCGGTACGCAACCAGTCTTTGATCGATTCCTTGATCTGGGTTGATACGTGTTGTTTGCTTGCGCTATCGAGACCGTCAAGCAGGCCACTCCAGTTGGCGATACGGATGTCATCAATCGGCCCCTCTACGGATAAGGTCCGGCTGATTGTCGGGTTTTGCGGGTCTTGCAGGATCGGCAATGTGTTGTCGGCTTGATGAGGCAACGACGAGGAAGCCCCAGGTTCAATCTTGATGGTGACTGGCAAGATGTCGGAAGAGAGGCCTGGAATTTCGTCGACACGCTCTGGCGCCTCGGCGGGCTTCTTCGGTTGCGGTGAGTCCAGCGAGACCGGCGCCGGGCGCTTTTGTGGCGCAATCGTTTCAGGGGGCTGGTCTTCAAGGCGTGGCAGGGTACTTTGCCCCACTCCTTCGAGACGTCGCAAGGCTGTGTCTTTTAACGTGCCGTCAATGTTGACGTAGCTCATCCATTGGCGGGGATCGAGTCCGTTCTGGCGCCCGAACGCGGTCACCGAGACGGTGTTGTCCGCAAGCCTGAAAAGCACGTCCCAGCGGCGTAAATGTTCGTCGGTAATTGCGTTGTAAGTATGGCCTGCGGCCTTGTGCATCAAGGCCTGCCCCCGTGGCCCCAGACCTCCATCGGCCCGGACATAACTGTAAAGTGTATTCGGATGAAGATGATGATGACCGGCAAAACCTTCCACGGTCATTGTGTCTCGCTCCTGCTGAGACATCTTCTGCCAGTCACGGACATGTGTTTCATCCGGCTGGTTGAAGGCCAGGTCGGCAGGACGGTCACGTACTGATATGCCGGTCGCGCTCAACTCGCCGTCAGGTTTCACGTAGTACTCAAATGTTTTCCGCGGCAGATTGTTCTGTCGGGCAAAGCCTGCGCGGGTGAGGCTCTGTCGCTCCGCTTGCGGTAACGCCAGCCAGTTCCGCAAATGTTCGGTAGTGATCCTTTGTTTGCGCACTCTTGTGCTTTGTGCTCCGCTTTCGATACGCCGTAAGGCTGCGGTTCTGAGGGTTCCATCGATTTTGACTTTCGATTGCCATGTAGCAGGATTGAGTGAGTGCCGACGGACAAAATCCTCTGCCGTGAGGGTGTTGTCTTGCTGTCTGGAAAGCTCGTACCACTGACGCAAATGTTCATCGGTCAAAATGTTATAGGTGCCACCGGCCGCGCGGTGCAGTAGCGATTGTCCGGCTGGCCTCAAGCTTCCATTGGCGTACACATAGCCCGCAAAGGTCTCTGGTTGAAGATAATGATGACCGGAAAATCCTTGAATTGTGATGGTGTCACGCTCTTGCTGAGTCATGTTTTGCCAATCACGGACGTGCGTTTCGCTTGTCCGATTGAAGGTTTTGTCTGTCGGACGGTCGCGTACGAGTACACCGGTTTCGCTCAATTGGCCGTCAGGCTTCACGTAGTACTCGAATGTTTTTCGCGGCAGATTATTCTGCAGTGCAAAGCCTTCTCGGGTTAGCTGCTGCTGTTCTGCTTGAGGCAGTGCCTCCCATCGCCGCAGGTGCTCGGCAGTGACCCTCTGGGTCTTGCCCTTCGGACTCTTGCCGGGCACCTCGATCTGCCGAATCACCTGCGCTTCTGCTTGCTGAAGCGAGACAGGCTGATCGATGTTTTGTCCCGCCTTATCGAGACGTTTGACAGCTTCCTCTGTCAGCGATCCATCTTGCTTGACGTGCTTCTGCCATATGAAGGGGTTGAGCTGATGTTGATGCATGAACTGCGTGGCTGTCATCGCGTTGTCCGGCTGCCTGAAGAGCGCATTCCACTGGTGCAGATAGTCATCTGTAAATGGGTTATAGGTACCCCCGGCCGCTCTGTGCAGCAGCACTTCGCCAGCCGGCCCCAGGCCACCGTCGGCCCTGACGTAACTTCTGAAGGTTGCCGGGTTCAGGTGATGCAGGCCGGCAAATCCGCCCATGGTCATTACGTCACGGGCGTTCTGCGTCATTTTCTGCCATTCGCGGACATGCGCTTCGCTCGGCAGATTGAATGGCGTGTCAACGGGGCGGTCGCGCACCAGCACGCCCGTGGCGTTCAATTGGCCATCAGGCTTGACGTAATACTCAAATGTTTTGCGAGGTAGCAGATACTGTCGGGCGAAGCCGCTGCGAGTAACTTGTTGCTGTTGCGCCGTCGACAATCCTTCCCATATCCGCAAATGCAATGCGGTAATCTCCCGCCCAGCCCCTTGTGCGCCCAGTCGTTGCCACTGCTCATCCCGGAGATGCTGAATCAGCAATTCGGTTTGCCGGTTATTGTGATAGACCCGCGCCTGCACAATGCCGTCTTCCGTGCGAGTGATCTGTCTGACCTCGTACACCGTCGATTTACCGCTGCTATCGGTATGGCGTATGTGGGAGAGATGCCCATCGGCGGCAACATATACCCCTTGGCTGTTGCGAGAGAGCCCGGTGATTGTGGACTCGGGCACACCGTAATGCCCGAACAGATCATGGCTCAGCTCGAGTAACTCATCGACGTGTGAAGTGATCACTCTGCCGGCGACCGCCTGGGTGGCGACCGCGAACTCCTCGATCGGGCTGCCATAAGGTCGCATCGTGTTGGCATCAAATGAATACCAGTGACCATTCTTCAACACGGCGGCGCCTTCCACAGTCTGGCCAGCCACTTTTATGGTGCCTGTTGCCGCCGCATCATATTGTGTGCTGACAGCTTTCAATACGTCGTAGCTGTCAGCGGCGCCCCTGAGCCGGTTGACGGTTTTGGCACCTCGGGAGAGTAGATGAGCGCCGCCGGTAGCGAGGAGTCTGGCCAGATTACCCAGGCCACCCACCGGGTTGAGCACCTCGATGGTGGCGACGCCGATAACATGAACGGTCTTCAGTGCCTTGGTCCCGGCGGAAAGAGCTGTCCTGCCGATCCTGATCAATTTTCCGGCAGTGGCGGCGCCCGCAGTGAGAAAACCGAATACATCCACTGTGAGATCAAATACCGCCTCGCCGTAGTTGCCCTTCTGAAAATTGACGATGGCGGACCTGAAGGGAATCAGGTTCAACAAAAACTCCCCTAGCGCCTTGGGCCGGTAATATTCGTCCATAGGCGTCTGCCCGCGTGCCAGCTCTTTGATTGTGGGGTCATCCAGATCAAGATGTTGTACAAAGGTATCGGCAATCGCACGGGATCGAGCGCTGTTGAAACTGTTCAAAAGTGATTCGCTGACGGTGCGCTCACGACCCAGTTCATTTGCCGCCTCACGGGGGACAAGCTCTCTGGTCGTAAAATATTTGTTGGCTTCCCTGGAATCCTGATGCTTTGCCTTGTGCGGGGCTATGCGTTCGATCGTGTCTTTATTGATGTTGATTTCATACGCGTGGAAGTGGCCGCTCAACTGCGTTCCAATGAGCAGTCCGGGCGCGTTCGGGCAGGGGGTATGGTTGAAAAAGCCATCTGACAAAAATGATCCTTGCTGGAAAAAGCTGATTTTTCCAAACTCGAAATTCTTTCGGTCCTCCCGTGGGAGCAGGGAGATCATGTGCCTGACCGTTGTATTGACAGCGGTTTTTTTAGCCTCGATGGCGCGCGTGAATTGCTGTTCGAAAGCCTCCCGCACGCCAAATGTCGGGTTACTGTTCAATGCCTCCAAGGGAATACGCGAGTCACTCGATGCCAGCGGCCGTGGATTCGGCAAATCCATCATCGCGTAATCCAGTAGCGAATGAATGCCACTAAAACCCGTCTGTCCACGCTCGCCACGATATGTATCTGTGTGGAGTGCCTTGACGTCGAAAAGCGGACCCAAATCGCCAAATCGCTCCATCAATATGGCCAGGGCAATGTCTTTTCGTGTCGGTAATTCCTTGTCCAGTACTCTGGCGGCAGCAAGCCGCTCATCCAGCTCCTGGTTAAATGTCGCTCTTATCGTTTCAAGTTGTCCGGCGGTGTAGCTGTCATCGTTTATTTTCAGGATGATTTCGTTGGCCATGGCCCAATCGAGTAACGCAGCTGTCTGAATGCGCTGGGTAGATGCAGGGTCTGCCAGGCGGGCACTTTGCGCCATGCTCATGACCTGGGCAAACGTCAGGCCGGGGACTTTGCCCGGTGTTTGAGCTTCGATGGCCATTGCTGCCATGGTCAGGTTGGCCCAAGCCAGACTGCCAACTTTCAGATTCTGAGGAGTCTCTGCAATCAGAAACTGCGGGGCCAGCCTGGCCAACAAAAGGTACGCACCGGCTTTCGCCAAGTCAGCGCTGGTTCTACCTTCACGGCTTAAATGAGCAGCCAGTTCACCTGCAACTTCAGAGGCGTGCCGACCCCAATGCCGATCACTGGCCAGATCAAAGCCGGCTGTTTTGTGCCGATCAGGGGTTGTGATCGATTCGGGGTCCAGCTGCAGTGTGATGCCCGCCAGCAGGTAATCGATCGCACTGCTTGCGCTGTCAATGCCTTGCATTTTCTGTTGCAAAGCTCTGCCCATCAGTTGCCCTTGCGCACAGCCGAGCAGGGTTTCAAGTACCCGGGCAGGATCGTTCACGATGTTATCCGGGAGTGGGCAGCGATAGCGCAGAAACTCCAGCACACCGCCCTTGGTTTGCATCACCAGCGGCTGATCGCCCAAATGGTGCGCATGATTCATCGTGATCAGGCGCAAGCGCCGTTGTTCGTCTGGACTCAGTGGAATCGGCCAGGACAATGCCCCACCCGGATTACCCAGCGGTTGCCGGATGGCACTGCCGGTACCTGCGTTTGACGAGTCGATGTCGTCAGGTTCTGGCGTGGATTGATCGTCAAGGGGGAGCGGGTGAATCTGCGAAGGTGTGATTACGAGGGTATTGCCCGTCATGAGACTGTCCATAGTCAAAGAGTCGTCCTTGGGAAACGCGGGGTGCTTCCAGCGTTCACGAGAGTAAAAACACTCCGTGAACAAACGCCATAAACCAAGTGTGAGACTTTGCGTACAGGTCAGATGAGCCCAGTGTCGCGCGGCCGGAGAGGATGTAAACGGACTTCCTGTCCAATCCGGCGATAGGCTCAGTAAACCCTCAAATCCGCCAACGGGTGCCGCACCGCTTTTTTATGCCCGTCGAAAAGTCGTCCCATTAGCCTTCTCCTAGGGCATTCCCGGACGCTTCCTACAGTTTCATTTCCTTGCATTTGTTAGCGTTTGTTCCTGCCGATCGAGGTGAGCAAAACTCAGTTCATTAGCGGCGAATAAAAGGACGATGCCGCTATGAAGCTTCTTGTGATTCACCAAAACTTTCCGGGCCAGTTCCGTCACGTGGTGCTGGCGGCGATTGACAGGCGTCACGAGGTTTTGGCGATAGGTCGGGATACGGCGCCGGGTATCGCAGAGGTGAAAATATATCGATACCGCGCCGCCAGCAGAGCAGCGGGCGCTATTCACCCCTATCTGATCCGTTACGAACAAGCGGTGACTGATGGAGAGAAAGTTTTTCAAATTCTGAGCCGACTGAAACATTCGGGTTATCGGCCGGACGTGATTCTTGCTCATCCCGGATGGGGGGAAACGCTCTTCGTCAAGGATGTCTATCCTGACACGCCGCTTATTCACTATTGCGAATATTACTATCGAGCGCAGGGCGCGGACTCTGGGTTCGACCCTGAATTCCCGCGAGCCACAAGAGAGTCATCAAGGCTGCGAGTGCTCAATTCGCTGCATCTTTTGAATCTCGAACAATGTGACATTGCCATTGCGCCTACGCGGTGGCAGCGCAGTCTGTTTCCGGCCGCTCATCAGTCGGCCATTCGGGTTATTCACGAGGGCGTCATTCAAAGTTCTTGCTTGGCGAAAGTTGGGGCCGTCAGGTTGCCCAATGGCGTCGAGCTGAGAGCCGGGCAGCCGATCGTTACTTATGTCGCGAGGAATCTTGAGCCTTATCGCGGGTTTCACAGTTTTATGCGAGCGATCCCGCATATTCAGGCTGAGTGTCCCCATGCGCAGATAATCGTAGTGGGCGGTGATGACGTCAGTTATGGGTGTAAGCCGGTTGGCTATGCAAATTGGCGCAGCAGGATGCAGGCAGAGGTAAGTTTCGATCATTCCACCGTTCATTTCACTGGGAAGCTTCCTTACCGGACTTACCGCGCGATTCTGGACTGCTCAAAGATTCATGTTTATTTGACGTATCCGTTTGTTTTGTCGTGGTCGTTATTGGAGGCGATGGCGGCTGGGTGTGTGGTAGTAGCGTCAGATACGGCTCCGGTAAGGGAGGTGATCGTCGATGGTCACAATGGAATGCTGGTGGATTTCTTCGATCATCACGGTATCGCCAAACGTATTACCAAGGTTCTTGATTCCGTTGATGAGTACGACAGCCTGCGCAGCGCCGCGAAGTTGACGGCGAGCAGATTTGATGTGGAGTACGGCACTAAACACTACTTTGAGGTATTTGAAAGCGCGATGTCCGGACATCTCAAGAAACAGCCTGAAACTCAGTTTGACCGGGAGCTTTGAAATGCTCGGGATGTCGCGTAAGCAATGGGTTAAATGGTTTAAAAACTTGTTGAAATACGGCTTGTTTATTTATGTCTGTTACTGCGTGGTTGATTTTTATATCCGTAAAGAAGAAGTCGCCGAGGCAATGGCAATCTATTACGCGGATCAGGAGGCCTGTCAAAAGAAGCTGGCGAGCCTGAAGCAGGTGCCCATACTGGGCGGCAGCTATGTGGATAAGACTCTGGTCCCGGAGTTTTATGTGGGCATGCCTGAATTGGCGAATAAGAAAGCGTGTCTGGCCAATACGCTCAAGGGGCATTTCTGGTGGACCGGGACGGGCTTGCGCCGGTACCAGGATCAGAGCCTGAAGTCGATTCCTGAAAGTTGGCGTCTTTATAAACTGAACGCCGGGCTTTATACAAAAAAAGAAACCACCGAGCCTCATGAACGGGGCTATCGCCACATCAACTGGCCGGATGAGTTGATTGTGAAGTTGAAAAATTATCCTGGACTGGAACTTTGGCTGAATGCACCTCCTCCGCATTTCAAGAATGAGGCTTCCGTTCGAAAGTTTGTCATTGCTGACTGGCCGCGGCGTGATGGCACCCCTCGATTGATAAGCTGTAACGGCTTGATTCGCCCGGCTGCTGAAGAAGAACTGACTGACAAGAAATTGGCAAAGCTCAGTAGAACCGAATTGGAAAACCTGGATTTTGGGAGTTTGAACTTTTTTTGCACTGTGGAGTTGCACAGCTTCGACTTTTCCGGAGGGCACGGTCGGGTAAGTCTCGGTTTATGGTCATTACGAGAATCACCTGAAATGCTTAAATTTCTCAGTGGCTATCTTTCACGCTCTGTTATTACAAGGAAGTAACGATGAGTTATGTTTTTAATGATCTGGAAAAAACAGAAATTTTAAATGCAGCAAACATTTGCAAGGGGCTGATGTTCGATTCTGAAGATGTCGAATATCTTGCGCTGGAATTAACAGGGGCTAACTGCGCTCCCCTGTATCAAAAGCTATTCGATATTATCGGCAAAAGAGTTTCTGAGGTTACCGCTGTCGATCAAGAAGCGGGAGAAATTCTGAAAAGTGCCAGGCTCTGGCTTGCCGTGGCCATTGATGCCAACGGTGGAAACGGTGCCTACTCCGCCCTGATTCGCGGTTATACGTCGCGGCAAGGTGAACTGAGATTGAATAAAATTTTCAGTGAAGAGCTGATGCAACTGTCATCGAATCAGGTCGCCGCCAATTTCATCAATACCTTGATCGACGGATCTCTCGCCGGTCGACTGGCACCCTGGACGGTGCCGTCCATCAGCCAGATTGCAGAGATTGATGCCAGTGCGATCGGCAAGGCACTGTTTAGTGAGGCTTGCGGAGAGAAAGATACAGCCGTGAGCCATAACGCCGGTTGGTCCGGGACAGTCGGGTTCAGCCTGCTGGGTGGAATGCCACCCTATGAAACCTGGAGATTAATCTCCGCTGGTGATGCGGAACGGGAAGATGGCGGCCCACCAATTCAGGCACAAGCCAACAGGCTCGATGACTATAAAAATATTCTGTTCGCCATCGATTCATACAGTGTCGGCCTGCGAGCGGCGATCAGCAATTTCGGCATCAACCCATTGCAAAGTCTGCTTTCTGTCGTGCCGGAGCAAATCAATATCGCGCTCGCCAGTGGCAGCCTCAATCCCCTGATTCAGCATGTCGTGAAAGGCACGCCGGTTTCCGCCGTGGTCGACCTGATGTTGCGTTACGGCCAGAACGAATTTCTGGACATGTTCAAGCGCACCTACGACGGCGATTCAGCAGCGCCACCTACCACCGATGAAACCTTCGCCACCAACGCTTACGCATTCTTCTCGGCATTTCCACCAGAGCAGTCCCAAAGCATCGTCACCCGATCAATAGGTGAATACGGAAACGCGAATTCATGGGCAAAACTGGCTGGCGAGTCGACACCCATCGGCCTGGCGCTGCGCAATTCCCTGAAGCAACTCAGTGAAATCGTCCTTGAGCGAGCTGACGGTTACCCCGGACGCGGACTGGAGCTCTACGATCCGCTGACTGGCGAAGGTTTCATTACCGCGCAATGGCTCACCGATCGTGCGCAGATGTTGGCCCGTTTGATTGCCCGAACTCAGCGCTCGTTTGGAGAACACTCGCTGCAGAAGTTTTCCTACTCCGATCTCGCCTCAGCCAAACAGGTGCCGATGACCACGGGTGTGTTGAACTCGCTGGTCATGTTCGGTGATGACGGCGCGCGGTCTTTCGCGGGCGGTGCGAACACTGATCATCTTTATGGTGGCGCGGGCAATGACACGATCAACGGGCTGGCAGGTCACGATGTCATTGAGGGTGGACGCGGCAACGATTTGCTTGCCGGAGGCGACGGCAATGATGCGCTGCACGGAATGGCCGGTGATGATGTTCTGGTCGGAGGAAAGGGTAACGACTCTTTGATCGGTGGCGAGGGCAGCGACCGCTATGAGTTTTCCAGCGGTGATGGCATCGATGAAATCTTCGACGCCACCGCAAATGGGCAGCTATGGATCAACGGCTCGCCGATTCCTTCACTCAAACGTCGCGCCCCTTTGGGCAATATCTGGTCGACCGAGGATCAGGCCATCACCCTGACCCTCATCGAAGAACTCACTGAACCCACGCTCAACATCAAATATGGCCTGAACGATCTCGTCGTTATCAAGAACTTCCGCTCCGGGCTGCTTGGCATCCGACTTCCTGAATACCAAGGCCATACGGTCTCTGCTCCCGATCTGGTTCTCCAGGGCGACTGGAAAGCGAAGGATATCGACCCCAATGTTCCCGGTGATCAGTTCTCATACGATGAGCTGGGCAACGCCTTGCTATTGGCCAACGTAAAACAGAGAAACAAGGCCGATGTGCTTAACGGCTCTGCCAAGGACGACGTCATTCTCGGACTTGGCGGTTCTGATCGATTGTTCGGCAAGGATGGAAACGATCAATTGTTTGGGGATAAACAGACGACGCTCGAAAAAGCCATGGCCGCTGGCGACGTCAAAGGGAAAACAGCTCGAGGTGATTGGCTTGATGGAGGCGCCGGCCACGATTTGCTCATCGGTACGGCATCCCAGGACGTGCTTCTGGGCGGTAACGATCGGGATACGCTGATTGGAGGTGCGGGGGATGACATTTTATCAGGCGATGAAACGACCGGCGCGCTGGAGCAGAAATGGGGATTCAAACGCGTCGACGTTCTTATAGATGGTGGTGTCACCAGTCACCGAACTGTCTTTTCAAAGGCCTCCTTTAACAGTTCGACGCAGGGTGATAACGATGTTCTCTACGGCCAGGGCGGTCGTGATGTTCTCAATGGTGGATGGGGCGAGGACCTGCTTGATGGCGGAACTGAAGATGATCTTCTTTCGGGGGATGGTGGAAATGACACGCTGGCCGGAGGAAGCGGTAACGACACAATGATGGGCGATAACCTCGACTGGGGCGGTGGCCTGCAAAGCAAACACCATGGCAACGATGTATTGGACGGTGGCAGTGGCGATGATTGGCTCACTGGTAACGGTGGAGCCGATGCGATTTATGGTGGCTCAGGCAATGACACTCTCAAGGGGGATGACGATGTACTGAACGGCGTTGCAGGGGACGCCGCCCACTTTTTTGGAAATGACCTGCTGGACGGTGGTGCAGGAGACGACAAGCTCTGGGGCGGTGGGGCGGATGATCTGCTGCTCGGAGGTGAAGGTAACGACGCGCTGGCCGGGGATTATGCTGAGCATCCGGTTCGTTATCACGGCAATGATTTACTTGATGGTGGAGCGGGCGATGACACACTTCAGGGAATGGGTGGCTCCGATACCCTGATCGGTGGGGCAGGAGCTGACGCGATGGATGGCGATGTGTCCAACCTGCAGTCAGGTGGAATCAACAATGATTACCTTCAAGGCGATGAAGGAAACGATACCCTTTTGGGCGGCTTGGGCGCCGACACGCTTTATGGCGGCGCTGATGATGACATTTTATCCGGCGACTATGAGCAGACAGCCGAGGCCGAACACGGCGCAGATTATCTGGACGGTGGATCAGGCAACGATACCTTGTTGGGCGGTGGTGGCAACGACACGTTATTGGGCGGGGAGGGCGTAGACCACCTTCGCGGCGATTCCGGCAATAACGTTTTTGATGGCGGTGCCGGTAACGACGTGCTGGAAGGCCATGACGGTGCTGATGTTTACTATTTCGGCGCTAGCGATGGTCTGGATATTGTTACCGATGCCGGCGGCTGCAACATCATCAGGTTCGGCACAGGCTTTTCCGCACAAAGTCTGAAAGCCGACATTATTGAAGTTGCCGTCGGCACGGTATTGCGGCTGGCCAACGGCGCGGGCGACGCGATACTCATCAAGAGTCACGAGCAGTGGAAGGATTCCACATTCAGTTTCAGTGATGGCGTTGTACTTGATTATGAGGATGTCCTGCGTAAAACATTGCCGCCGATAAAGGTGCCCGAGTCACCTGTACCGGAAGTTGTAACCGCCTCAGGAATCCAGCAAAGCAAAGTTGAAGATCCGGTTCAGCCAGACGATGTAACCATCGCGGCGCAACGCCCTGTGGCATCTGATCACCCCGTTGACTGGACTGAAAAATTCCTCGCGCAAATCAAATCCAAGCGCTACGCCCGCAAACACGCCACAGGTTTCACCTTGAGTGATCAAGGCGTCTGGGTTCGCAGTCATATCACGACTAGCGACACCGGTTACATCACTCACACCGAGCTGAGCGATGACGGCGTCGAAACGGGAACACTGTCTGACGCGCCGCCATGGATGAAGGTTGATGCAGGGCATGCCGTGGTCAGTGAAAGGCAGTCGAAAACCACAACCCGTGTCGAACATAAGCAGGTGAAAGCCGATGGGGCGATAGCCTCTTCGAGTCAGGTGCCTCGCTATTATCGATCCGGCTCGGCCAACGGCTTTTCATTCAATACCGGAGATGTATTGGTTGAAGACCGTAAGGAATCCGGCGCGCTTGAGGGCTGGTACATCTATCCGGCAGCAAGCTTCGGTTCGGGGGAAACGGTGCCCAAGGCGTTTCGCTGGGATGTCACAACTGAAACGATCAAACGCAAAATCGTCTCTGGCGACGATGCCGGCGGGCGAGTCAACGTCGAAGTGGAAAACGTTTTCCACGGCGGCGCGGGAGACGATCTGATTGTCGCTTATGCAGGCTCCCCACTTGACTACGGCACTGTCGGCGACAGAGCACCGGGCGCGTTTTTATCCGCAGGTGCAGGTGACGATACCTTGCTGGGCTCCGAGGGCGCCGACTATCTGGTCAGCGGGGCAGGGGATGATTGGCTTTACGGTGAAGACGGTGCCGACACCTACATCGTGCAAGCGCACGCCGGAGCAACTACCACGATTGCGGATGTGCCGAACCCTGTTTTCCACCGAGCAGAAGTTGGCGCAGCGGGGTGGAAAGACAAGTACGGATTGATCGATCAGGACACGGTCGTCCTTCCAGCAGATGCGCAGCGCAATGCACTGCAATTGAGCTGGGGTGCTGCGCTGATAGAAACCACACATGTCGAGCTGGAACCCAACCCTGGTCGCGGGGCACACCGCAATCCGCCAAGAGCGAAAATGCTCCATCCGACACTCGATATCAATTGGGGTGGGATACAGAAAGTTCGCATCGTCCTGCCCCTCAACGGTGAACTTGAGGGGGCCGGGATTGAGCTCTTGAATTTCGCCGATGGGTCGGTCGTGAGTTTGAAGCAACTCTTGGAGTCAAGTCAGCTGGGCCCTGCGCCCGAGACTTTTCATACGGGTGTAACCGTTAACAATTCAACGCGTTTTACGTCTCTGCGAGACGGACGGGCGCTGCCGTTAATCGGTGGTCGAGGCAACGACACGATAAGCGGCGCGGGGGAAATCCGAGGCATGGAAGGGGATGACGTGCTCACGGGCAGCCCCGGTGATGATCTGCTGTTGGGTGGGCCGGGCAATGACACGCTGACCGGCGGCGCCGGAAATGATATCTACCGATACGATGGCCTCGGCAGGGACGTGATCATCAATCGCGGAGCCGACCTTGACGGGATCGACTTTTCCGAACGCAGGCTGACGATCGACAGCTTGAAGTTTCACCGTGAGCGCGATGATCTGGTGATCGTGGTGGATTACGGCATGGCACCGAAAATCCGGGTTTCCAATCATTTTGCCGCAGGCGAAAGCGCAATCGGCTTCATAAGAACCAGCGAAGGAACAGCGACTCAAGACTACAGCGCGATGCAGATTGCTGAACGTCTGCACCCTCTTCCGCCATTGAGGGATGTCGAAGACATTTTGATGAAGGGCGACGAAGAAGCGCAGCGGGCGATGACGGAGATCATTCAGTTTTACGAGCTGAATGTCTGAGTCGTATGGCGACTGATTGAGCCAGCTCGCGATGGGAATCCAGTCGTCATCGCGAGCATCGCGTCAGTTCAATACTGCGTCAAATCCGCCAACGGATGCCGCCCCTCCCAAACCTTGTGAAAGTGCGCGTCAACCACCGCATCCGGCACATTGTTGATATCCGGCCAGTGCCAGTGCGGCTTTTGATCCTTGTCGATCAACCGCGCGCGAACCCCTTCGCTGAACTCCGGATGCCGGCAGCAATTGAGGCTCAGGGTGTACTCCATCTGAAAGACTTCGGCCAACGACATGTGCCGGGCGCGGATGATCTGTTCCCAGACCAGATGCGCGGTCAGCGGCGAGCCTTCGCTCATGGTTTTCGCTGCTCGGGCAATCAACGGATCGCTGCTGTCGCGCTGCAGGCTGATGGCTTTCCAGGCGCAGGCCACATCGCTGACGTCGAGCAGTTCGTCGATCTGCTGCCGCCGTGGCAGCCACTGCGCCTCGGGCAACTGCGCCACGGCTTCCTGCTGCAGGGCCTTGAGCAGGCTGTTGAGTTGCATGTCGGTCTGTTCCTGCCAATTCAGTTGCAACAGGCCTTCGATCAGTTGCGGCTGTTGTTCGTCGAGCAGGAAGCGATCGGCCAGATCCAGATCGATCGCATCACGGCCGTTCATGTGCGCACCGGTCAGGCCCAGAAACAAGCCGAGCTTGCCCGGCAGCCGGGCGAGAAACCAACTGGCGCCGACGTCCGGATACAGACCAATGGTGATTTCCGGCATGGCCAAACGACTGCTCGGCGTGACGATCCGCGTACTCGCGCCTTGCAGCAAGCCCATGCCGCCGCCGAGCACGTAACCATGGCCCCAGCAGATCAGCGGTTTCGGATAGGTGTGCAGGCTGTAATCCAGACGATATTCTGCGCTGAAAAACTGCGCGGCCAGCGGGGGTACCTCGCCGGGGTGAGCACGACAGGCCTCGACCAGGCTGCGCACCTCGCCGCCGGCGCAGAAGGCCTTGGCGCCGTTGCCGCGCAGCAGCACGCAGACGATTTGCGGATCCTTGGCCCAGGCGTTCAGTTTGTCGCTGAGGGCGTTGATCATCGGCAGCGATAGCGCGTTCAGCGATTGTTCAGCATCCAGGCTGGCGATACCGATGCGGGCGCCGTCGGTGCCGGTGAGTTCTTCGAAGTGCAGATTCATCGTGACCTCGATCGGGAATTTGAACGATCAGTATGATCGTTGTGTGGGAAAGTGCCGGATCTGCATCAGATCAATTGACAAGCGTGGTCGGCTTTCCTAGGGTTCGCCCCATTGTTTTTGCCGGGTATGACCATGACTGCTGACGACCGTATCAAACTCGAACCGAGCTGGAAGGAGGCACTGCGTGCTGAATTCGACCAGCCTTACATGGCAGAGTTGCGCCAGTTTCTGCAGCAGGAGCGGGCGGCCGGCAAGGAAATCTATCCGCCGGGGCCGATGATTTTCAATGCCTTGAACTCGACGCCGCTGGATAAAGTGAAGGTGGTAATCCTCGGCCAGGACCCGTATCACGGCCCGGGGCAGGCCCACGGTTTGTGCTTCTCGGTGCAACCGGGCGTGCCGGCACCGCCGTCGCTGGTCAACATCTATAAAGAGTTGAAGCGCGACCTCAACATCGACATTCCCAATCACGGCTACCTGCAGAGCTGGGCCGATCAGGGCGTGCTGATGATCAACACGACCATGACTGTCGAGCGCGCCAACGCCAATGCGCACAAGGACAAGGGCTGGCAGTTTTTTACTGATCGGATCATTGAACTGGTCAGCGAGCGCCAGCCGCATCTGGTGTTCATGCTCTGGGGCGCCCATGCGCAGAGCAAGCAGAAGCTGATCGACGCGACCAAGCATCTGGTGTTGACGTCGGTGCATCCGTCGCCGCTGTCGGCGTATCGCGGGTTTTTGGGTTGTGGGCACTTTAGCCGCACCAACAAGTTTCTTGAGCAGAATGGCGAGACGCCGATCGAGTGGCGTTTGCCGCCGATCTAAAAAGCATCGCGAGCAGGCTCACTCCTACAGTTGAAATGCGCTCCCCTGTAGGAGTGAGCCTGCTCGCGATGGGGGCAACTCGGTCTTACTCGGGATTACGATTCCAGTATTTGAACAATGGCTCCGCCAGAAACAGCACAAACAGCAACCGCATCACCTGCATCGCTGTCACCAGCGGCACAGACAGTTGCAGCGTCTCCGCCGTCAGGCTCATTTCGGCGATGCCGCCAGGCATCATGCCCAGCGTCAGTGAACGCAGATCCAGATGAGTGAGCGCGCTCAAGCCCAACGCCGCCAGTGAGGCGATCAACATGGTCAACGCCGTGCCAATCAACGTCCGCCCCATAAAGGATGGCGCGCGACGGAAAAACTGCCGATTGAAGTGGCAACCCAAACCGCTGCCAATCAACCACTGGCCAATCTGACTGCCGCCATTGGGCAAGCCAATGTGCAGATCCCAGCCAATGCTCACCGCCGCACTCACCAGCAACGGCCCGAACAACCACGGATTGGGTTGACGCAAACGCTGCCAGAGCCACGCAAGCAAACCACCCGCCGGAAACAGAAACGCCAGCCAGCGCCAATCGACGCTGCCGGCATGAGAAATCGGTGTGCCATCGCCAAGCAAATACTTGAACGCCGCCGGCACGCACAGCACCACCACCAGCACGCGCAAACTCTGCCCCGCCGCAACATGACTGAGCAGCGCGCCATTGCGCGCGCCGAGGTTGACCATCTCCCCGGAACCCCCCGGCATGCTGGAAAAAAACGCCGTGGCGCGATCCTCGCCAGTACGGCGCATCAACCACACACCGACCACCGCCGACAGGCTGGTGACCAGCGCGCCGAAGAAGATCAATCCGAAATGACTGAGCACCTGTTCCATCACCACCGGGGTGAAGTGCAGGCCGATGCCAATGCCGACAATCCACTGGCCGCACTTGCGGCCGCCAGGGATTTCCGTGAGTTGCCACGGGGTCAGGCAGCGCACGAGGATGATCGCCAGCAACGAGCCGACCATCCACGGCAGTGGCCAGCCGATCTGACTGGCGAGATAACCGCCGAGCAGACCGACCAGCGGGGTTCCCCACCAGGATTTCAGTGAGGCGCGATCAAACATCGGCGATGGCGCGACGCGCGACCGAACGTTTGCGCCAGATGCGCAGCAGCGGCATCAGCAGCATGATCGCGGTCAGCACCCAGACACCGAAAGTGATCGGGCTCGACCAGAGGATTTCCAGCGCGCCGTTGGAAATCGACAGTGCACGACGCAGGTTCTGCTCCATCAGACCACCGAGGATGAAGCCCAGCAGCACTGGCGACAACGGGAAGTCGAGTTTGCGCAGGATGTAGCCGAAGATACCGATGCCGACCATCAGGAACAGGTCGAACGTGGTGGCGTGCACCGCGTAGACGCCGATCCCGGTAATGATCGCGATCACCGGCACCAGTGCCCAGTTCGGCACCGCGAGGATGCGGGTGAAGATGCGGATCATCGGAATGTTGAGGATCACCAGCATGATGTTGGCGATGAACAACGAGGCGATCAGGCCCCAGACGATGTCCGGTTGTTGCTGGAACAGCAGCGGGCCCGGGGTGATGTTGTACAGCGACAGCGCGCCGATCATCACCGCCGTGGTGCCCGAACCTGGCACGCCCAGCGTCAGCATTGGCACCAGCGCACCGCAGGCCGACGCGCCAATGGCGGTTTCCGGCGCGGCGAGGCCACGGGCATCACCCTGACCGAATTTACCGCTGGCGCCGGCGATGCGTTTTTCGGTCATGTAGGCCACGGCACTGGCCAGCGTCGCGCCGGCACCCGGCAATACGCCCATGATGAAACCGAGCAGGCCGCAACGGATGTTCACCACGAACACCGAAGACGCTTCCTTGAAGTTGAACATCATCCGGCCGGTAGCTTTCACTGCTTCCTGGCCGCGATGGGTTTTCTCCAGCAGCAACAGAATTTCACTGACCGAGAACAGGCCCAACACCAGCACGACGAATTGAATGCCGTCAGTCAGGTGAATGTTGTCACCGGTAAAGCGGTAAACGCCGCTGTTGGCGTCGATGCCGACGCTCGACAGGAACAGGCCGATCAACGCCGCGATAAAGGTTTTCAACGGTCGATCACCGGCCATGCCGCCGAGACAGACAATCGCAAACACCATCAGCACGAAGTATTCCGCCGGCCCAAAGGCAATCGCCCATTTCGCCAGCAGCGGCGCGAACAACACCATGCCGCAGGTGGCGATAAACGCGCCGATAAACGAACTCCACGCCGACAGCGACAGCGCTACACCGGCCAGACCTTTGCGGGCCATCGGGTAGCCGTCGAGGGTGGTCATCACGGTCGACGCTTCGCCCGGAATGTTCAGCAGAATCGAGCTGATCCGCCCGCCGTATTCGCAGCCCAGATATACCGCCGCGAGCAGGATCAACGCCGACTCCGGCGGCAGGCCGAGGGCGAAGGCAATCGGAATCAGCAGTGCCACGCCGTTGATCGGACCGAGGCCCGGCAGCAGGCCGACGACAGTGCCGATCAGTGTGCCAGTCAGGGCCGTGACCAGGTTGTAAGGGCTCAGCGCAACGCCGAAGCCTTGACCCAAATAACCGAGGGTATCCATATCAGTTCTCCAGCACGTCGAGCAGGCCAAGGGGCAGCGGAACGTCCATCACACGGTCGAACAGCAGGTACAGACCGATGGCCATCAGCGTCGTCACCACGATGCTCGGCATCCAGCGACCGCCATACAGGCGCGCCATCGGAATGCCGATGAGGATGCTGCTGAGGATGAAACCCAGCGGTTCGAAGAGGCCGGCGAACACCAGCAGCAGTGCGACGCAAATGGCGATCTTGGTCAGGGTTTCGCGATCCAGTGGCGGCTCGTCTTCACTGTGTTTGATCGGCGCCGGGCGGAACACCATGTACAGCAGCGCCGCGCCCATCAGGCCGAGCATCAGCAGAGGGAAGGCGCGCGGGCCCACCGGTTCGTAGGAAAAAGCCGCTTGGTACGGCCACGCCATCAGTGCCAGGCCGGCGCAAACCAGCAACAACACGGAGGCGAAAATGCGTTGAATAAGCATGGGAGCTCCTGTGCTGCGTCCCCGTCAGCGGGAACGCAGCCGCTAGACAGGGACGATCACTGGATCAGGCCGAACTCTTTGGCCAGCACTTTGTAGTCCGCGACCTGCTTCTTCACGTAGGTGTCCAGTTCCGGGCCAGTCATGGCGAACGGGAACAGTTCACGCTGATCGCGCAGCTTGGCGAATTCCGGCGAGGCCAGCAGTTTGTCGAACGAGTCTTTCCACCAGGCGTAATCTTCGTCGCTGACTTTTGGCCCCAGGTAGAAGCCGCGCACCACCGGCCAGACGATGTCGTAGCCTTGCTCGCGCGCGGTCGGGATGTCTTTCATTTCCGGCTCGTCGAGACGCTTGTCGGCGAACACTGCGAGCAGACGCATGTCACCGCTCTGGATGTGCGGCATGGAGTCGGAGATGTCGGTACTGCCGACCTGGATGTGGCCACCGAGCAGGGCGGTGGCGATTTCGCCGCCACCTTCGAGGGCGACGTAACGCAGGTCACGCGGGTTGATCCCGGCAGCCTTGGCGATCAGGGCGGTTTGCATCCAGTCCTGGCTGCCGACGGTGCCGCCGGAACCGATCACCACCGAGCTTGGATCTTTCTTCAGAGCCTGAACGAGATCGTCGAGGGTCTTGTAGGGCGAATCGCTTTTCACCGCGATGGCGCCGTAGCTGGTGCCAACCGCTGCCAGCCAGCGCACGTTGGTTTCATCGAAACGCCCGAACTTGCCTTGGGCCAGGTTCAGCAACGAACCGCTCGACCACGCCACCAGCGTGCCGGCATCGGCAGGGCGCTGAGCGACCACGGCGTTGTACGCCACCGCGCCGACACCGCCGGGCATGTAGGTGACGCGCATCGGTTTGGTCAGCAGTTTTTCGTTGACCAGTGCGCTCTGCACCAGTTTGCAGGTCAGGTCGAAACCACCGCCGGGGGAGGCCGGGGCGATACATTCCGGACGTTTCGGTTCAGCCATCAGTTGGCCGGCAAACAGGATGCAACTGGCGGCCAGTGCAACTTTACGCAGTGACAGGTTCATTCGATTCTCCACGGGCATTGTTGTTATTCGACGTGTTTTTCTTCAGCCGGCCATTACCACAACGCAACGCTGTAGCTCACCAGCAAACGCACTTCGTCTGCATCGCGAGCCGAGTAGTTGGAGCGGTAAGTGGCATTACGCAAACGCACGGCGACATCCTTCAAGGCGCCGCTTTGTACTACATATTTGATCTCGGTGTTGCGTTCCCACTCTTTGCCTTCTTCGCCGTTCTTGAGCTTGATGTTGTCACCGCTCAAGTAGCGGCTCATGAAGCTCAGGCCTGGAATGCCGAGCTTGGCGAAGTCAAAGTCGTAGCGAGCCTGCCAGGAGCGTTCTTCTGCGCCGGCGAAATCGTTGATCTGCACGAAGTTGACCAGATACGGGTCGCTGCCATCGACATACGGGAAGGCGCTGTCGCCGGACATGTGCTGATAACCGGCGCTGAACTTGTGGCCGCTCAGCGCATAGCTGACCAGGCCGTTGAGCGAGCGGTTGTCGATCTCGCCGCCACGGGCTGCGCCTTGGTCATCGCTGACGGCGAAACGCAGGTCAGTGGCAAACGTGCCCGGGCCCATCGGCCGCGAGGCGACCAGGCCGAAGAAGTGCTGGTTATAGACTTCGTCGAGTTGAGCGAAGTGGTAACTGCCGGTGATCTTGTCGGTGAACTTGTAATCCACGCCGCCAAAATCGAAATGCTTGCCGGCAGCGGTGCCAGCAAAACGGCTGTTCTTGTTATTGAGGGCGATGTCCTCGAAATCGGTGCTGTCGCGATCCTTGGCTTTCTCCAGACGGCCACCGGTGAACGTCAGGTTCTTGATCTCTTTGGAGGTCAGTAAACCGCCTTCAAAGGTCTGCGGCAGAATGCGCCCATCGTTCGGTTTGAGGATCGGCAATTCAGGAATCAGGCTGCCGATTTTAAGTTCGGTGGCAGAGATTTTCACTTTGCCGGTCAGGCCGACTTTCGAGTATTCGTCAGCCGCGCGCCCATCATCGTGGGTCGGCAGCAGGCCGGTGCCGGTGCGGTCCGGACTCGAATCAAGTTTGACCCCAAGCATGCCTAACGCATCGACACCGAACCCGACGGTGCCATCGGTGTATCCCGATTGCAGATTGAGCATGAAGCCTTGAGCCCATTCGTCACGCTTGGACTGCTGGGCACTGGTGCCATCGCGAAAGTCGCGGTTGAAATACATGTTGCGGGTTTCGAAGGTGGCGCTGCTGTCTTCAATGAAGTCGGCAAAACTCAACGGCGAAAAACCGGCAAGAGCGGCGGCACTGACGAGGGCGGTGTGGCTGAAACGGGAAGGGCGAACAGGCGTGGACGCCTGAGGCTGCATGGACGGCATGCGGGTGTACTCCGTTTATTGTTCTTATTGGTCGAAAACGCTTCGAGGCGTTTTTCGTTGCGCTGTGTGGCATCAGCGACGGCAGTCGGAACTGTCCGTGGGCCGACTCTAACCAGCTAACCTTTCGCTAACCTTTCAGCAGACTTTCAAGGTTTTCGGGCTTCACAGCGGCGGTTGCGGCTGTAAACTCCGCGGCAAAGCGTGGCGTTGGCCATCACTCAATGAGGTAAAAATCCATGCGTGTTCTGCTCGTCGAAGACCATCTGCAATTGGCCGAAAGCGTTGCGCAGGCGCTCAAGAGCACCGGTCTGACCGTGGATGTGTTGCACGATGGCGTGGCCGCCGATCTAGCGCTGGGCAGTGAGGAATATGCCGTGGCGATCCTCGATGTCGGCCTGCCACGCATGGACGGTTTCGAGGTCCTCGCGCGGTTGCGCGCACGTGGAAAAAATCTGCCGGTGTTGATGCTGACGGCGCGTAGCGATGTGAAGGATCGCGTCCACGGCCTCAATCTGGGCGCCGACGATTACCTCGCCAAACCGTTCGAACTGACCGAACTGGAAGCGCGGGTCAAAGCCTTGCTGCGTCGCAGTGTGCTCGGTGGCGAACGCCAGCAGCGCTGTGGCGTGCTGGCCTACGACCTCGACACCCGACGTTTCACCCTTGGCGAAGAATTGCTGACGTTGACGTCCCGCGAGCAAGCGGTGCTGGAAGCGCTGATTGCCCGGCCGGGGCGGGTGATGAGCAAGGAGCAACTGGCCTCCCAGGTGTTCGGTCTCGACGAAGAGGCCAGCCCCGATGCCATCGAAATCTACGTGCACCGCTTGCGCAAGAAACTTGACGGCCAACCGGTGGCGATCGTGACGTTCCGTGGTCTGGGGTATCTACTGGAAAGCCGCGATGCATAAGCCCAGCAGCCTGCGCTGGCGCTTGCTGTGGAACCTTGCATTGCTGCTGGTGGTGCTGATGCTCGCCAGCGGCTTGAGTGCCTACTGGAATGGTCGCGAAGCCGCCGACACCGCCTACGACCGCACGCTGCTGGCCTCGGCGCGAACCATCGCCGCAGGCCTGTCGCAACGTGACGGCACATTGAGCGCCGATGTGCCTTACGTGGCACTCGACACTTTCGCTTATGACAGCGCCGGGCGGATTTACTATCAGGTCAATGACATCCATCAGAAGCTGATTTCCGGCTACGAAAACCTGCCCGGGCCGCCACCGGGGACACCACGCACCGACAGTTATCCCGCGTTGGCGCGTTTCTACAACGCCACCTACAAAGGGCAAAACGTGCGCGTGGTCAGCCTGCTTAAAGCAGTGACCGAACCGAACATGAACGGCATGGCGGAAATCCGCGTCGCCGAAACCGATGAGGCACGGGTGAGTATGGCGCGCAGTCTGGCGGCTGATACTTTGCTGCGCCTGGGTATGTTGGCGATCGGTGCGTTGTTGTTGGTCTGGTTCGCGGTCAGTGCGGCACTGCGCCCATTGGAGCGCCTGCGCACGGCGGTGGAAGAGCGTCAGCCCGACGACTTGCGTCCGTTGCCATTGGTCGAAGTGCAGCATGAACTATGGCCGCTGGTGCGTGGACTTAACCATTTCACCGAGCGCCTGCGTGGGCAGTTTGAACGGCAGGCGCAGTTCATCGCCGATGCGGCCCATGAGTTGCGTACGCCTTTGGCAGCGCTGAAGGCGCGGCTTGAGTTGGGCCTGCGCTCCAACGATGCCGAGGTCTGGCGTTCGACGCTGGAGTCTTCGGCACAAAGCACTGATCGCCTGACTCATCTGGCCAATCAGTTGCTGTCGCTGGCACGCGTAGAAAACGGCGCCCGAGCGATTGCCGAGGGCGGCGCGCAGTTGCTCGATCTGAGTCAGTTGGCCCGGGAACTGGGCATGGCCATGGCACCGCTGGCGCACAAACGCGGGGTGGCGCTGGCGCTGGAGGCGGACGAACCGGTCTGGCTGCGCGGTGAGCCGACCCTGCTGAATGAGCTGCTGAGCAATCTGGTGGACAACGCCTTGGCGCACACCCCACCGGGCGGCAACGTGATTCTACGGGTGACCGCGCCGGCGGTACTTGAGGTTGAAGATGACGGGCCGGGTATTCCGCTGGAGGATCGCGATCGCGTGTTCGAGCGGTTCTACCGACGTAATCAGCAGGTGGCGGGCTCAGGGCTGGGGCTGGCAATCGTCGGTGAGATCTGTCGAGCGCATCTGGCCCAGATCAGCTTGCATGATGGCGAGCAGGCGGGGTTGAAGGTGCGGGTCAGTTTTATAGCCGGGTGATTGTGGTGGTTTTGCTGGCCCCTTCGCGAGCAGGCTCGCTCCCACTCTGGAATGCATTTTCCTGTGGGAGCGAGCCTGCTCACGAAGGGCGCGCCTCGGTCTCGGATCAGTAAAACATCGTCCGCGACTCTTCCAGATCCGCGCACAGTTCCTTGTTCTCCTGGTCGATCCCAAGCTTCCTGAACGCCGGAACTGTCATTGGATCAATCCGCGCAAACGGATGATCAGTGTCCTTGTGGCAATACAGGCTCGCCACTTGCACCAGATCGACGTAATCGATGGCCGTCGAATCGCGCTTGAAGTCCTGATAGCGCCCCGGCAACTCCACCAGACGTTCCGGAAACTCCCAGACCCGCAGGAGCTTGTCGCCCAGCAACGGATGAATGTGATCGATCACATGGTTGAGGCTGACCGGATCCGACAGCAGCTCATAGTGATCTTCGGCGTAAGTCAGAATCGGCAACACGCCGATCTGATGCACCAGCCCGCCGAGCGCTGCCTGATCGGGTTTGAGTTGTGTGTAGCGGCGGCACAACGCGTAACTGACCCCGGCAATTTCCAGGCTCTTGCGCCAGACTTCGCGCATCTTCTGCTCGACCACTTCGGAGCGGGCGTGGAAGATCTGCTCCATCACCAGGCCGATCGCCAGGTTGCTGCTGTAGTTGATGCCCAGCCGGGTGATGGCGGTGTGCAGGTCGGTGACTTCCTGTGCGGCGCGCAGCAGCGGGCTGTTGACCACTTTGATCAGGCGCGCTGACAGCGCCGTGTCCCGGCCGATGACTTTGCTCAGGTCGCTGACGCTGATTTCCGGGTCTTCAGCGGCCTTGCGAATCTGCAGGGCCACTTCCGGCAACGTGGGCAGAACCAGGTCATCGTTATCGATGGCCTCAACCAAATCCTGTTGGACTTTTTCCGCCAGTTCGCTCATTTAAACTCTCTAGGGTGTTGCAACAAATGCTGCGATCAGCGCTGGATTTCGCGGTCGCGATCCAGTTCGTAAGGCAGGTCGAGCAGATGCAGCGCGGGACCTTCGAGGGTGCCCAGATGCAAATCACCGGCTTCGGCAGCTTCGGCCTGCAGCACCGCCAGGAGTTCAATGTTTTGCCCGGCCTTGGCGGCCAGCACCACTTCGCCGATGGAGCTGTTGTGGCTCGGCGCAAACAGTTGTGTGCCAGGCTCCGGCAAATCAGCAGCGTCCAGGCTCAGGCGATACAGACGACGCTTGAGTTTGCCCAGGTACTGCATGCGCGCAACGATTTCCTGGCCGGTGTAGCAGCCTTTCTTGAAACTCACGCCGCCGACGGCTTGCAGGTTGAGCATCTGCGGGATAAACAGTTCGCGGGTGCTCGGCATGACCTGGCCGATACCGGCGCGGATCTGGCCCAGCAGCCATTGATTGAGCTCAGCCTCAGGCAGGGCAGCGGACAATTTGGTTTTGATCGCGTCAGCCTGATCGGCCGGTGCCCAGAGTTCGGCTCGATCGGGCGAGACGCGAATCGCGATCAGGCCTTCGTTACGCACAACGCTGTCGGTTTCGTCTGGCAAATTCAGGCCGAGGCTGCTCAGTGCGGCGTCGCCCGACCTCAGGCCAAAACGCACCCAAGCGGCACTTTCGTCGGTCAGTTTCGATTTGGAGAACACTGCGTACTTTTTCAGGTCCGCCAGTTGCGGCTCCAGCAGCTCGCTGGCCATCGCCATAACCACGCCGTCACCTTCGAGCAAAATGCGGAAACTCGACTGCATCCGGCCTTTCTGTGTGCAACGGGCGCCGAGGCTGGCACGCGTGTCGCTGAGGTAATTGAGGTTGCAGGTCAACTGGCCTTGCAGGAATTTTCCGGCATCCGCGCCGCGAACCGCGAGAACGCCTTCATGAGACAGGGTGCAGAAAAAAGCAGAATCGGCCATGGGTCATCGCAGGGTAAATAGACTGGGGCACATCATAAGGGCGCGTCGGTGAAATGGGTAGTTGATAAAGGATCGGTGGTGCCCGACCAAAGCCGACTGTGCGACCCGTCTCGGGGCTGTATACTTGCCGCCAAATTTGAGGAGGGCCCCATGGTCGAACAAGTTGAACTGAATCGCCTGTTTTGGCACAGCCGTCGCGGCATGCTTGAGCTTGACGTGTTGCTGGTGCCGTTCGTGCAGGAGGTTTACGCGACGTTGAACCAGGTGGATCGCGATCTGTATGTGCGTCTGCTGACGTGCGAGGATCAGGACATGTTCGGCTGGTTCATGGAGCGCAGCGAGTCCGAAGATCCGGAACTGCAGCGCATGGTTCGCATGATTCTGGACCGTGTTCAGCCCAAGTAACACGTTCGAATGCCGCTGGCATGCCTCACGGCAGTTGCTGGCGGCGTATCTGTTGGCCCAGGCGTTCGCACTGGGTGCGTTGTTTCTGCTTTCTATTCCACTCTGGGCCAGTCTGCTCGGGGCTTTCGCCTGCCTGCTTCATGGCGTCTGGGTGTTGCCTCGGCAGATTCTGCTGAATCACCGTCGGGCTTTTCGCGGATTGCGCCGGGACGTCGATGGCTGGCAGTTGTGGAATCAGGCTGATGGTTGGCAGTCGGTGCAGTTGCGCCAGGACAGCCTCGCGCTGCCATTGATCGTGGTTCTGCGTTTTCGCCTGCGCGGCGAGTGGCGGGTCAGATCGATCTGTGTGCCCCGGGACTCGCAGGCGGCGGATCTGCACCGACGCCTGCGAGTACGGCTCAAGTTCAGCCGGCGTAGGTGGGCGGCACCAGAATAGTGTCGAGTGCCTCGGGCAGCAGATCAGGATAGTCGAGGGTGTAATGCAGGCCGCGACTCTCCTTGCGTTCCATGGCTGAGCAGATCATCAGTTCGGCGACTTGCGCCAGATTGCGCAACTCGATCAGATCGCGGCTGACCTTATAGTTGCTATAGAACTCGTCGATCTCGTCCAGCAGCAGGCGCACACGGTGTTGCGCCCGTTGCAGGCGCTTGTTGGTGCGCACGATACCGACGTAGTCCCACATGAACCGCCGCAGCTCATCCCAGTTGTGCGCGATGATCACATCCTCGTCCGAGTCGGTGACCTGGCTGGCGTCCCAGACGGGCAGGGCGTTTGGCGCGGTGATATCGTCCAGTTGCGCGAGAATGTCGGCTGCTGCCGAACGGGCATAGACGAAACATTCCAGCAGCGAATTACTGGCCATTCGGTTGGCGCCGTGCAGGCCGGTGAAACTGGTTTCGCCGATCGCGTACAGGCCCGGCACGTCGGTGCGGCCATGTTGATCGACCATCACGCCACCGCAGGTGTAGTGCGCCGCCGGTACGACGGGAATTGGTTGTTTGGTGATGTCGATGCCAAATCCGAGGCAGCGCTCATAAACAGTGGGGAAGTGCGTCTTGATGAAGTCTTCGGGCTTGTGGCTGATGTCGAGATAGACGCAGTCGACACCCAGGCGCTTCATTTCGTGGTCGATGGCCCGGGCGACGATGTCGCGCGGTGCCAGTTCGGCGCGTTTGTCGAAGCGAGACATGAAGCGTTCGCCATTGGGCAACTTCAAATGCGCGCCTTCGCCACGCAGGGCTTCGGTGATCAGAAAACTCTTGGCCTGCGGGTGATACAGGCAGGTCGGGTGGAACTGGTTGAATTCCAGGTTCGCCACCCGGCAACCCGAACGCCAGGCCATGGCGATGCCATCACCGCAAGCGCCGTCGGGGTTGCTGGTATAGAGGTAGACCTTGGCGGCACCGCCGGAGGCCAGAATCACGAAGCGTGCACCGTAGGTGTCGACTTCGCCGGTTTTTCGATTGAGTACGTAGGCGCCGAGGCAGCGCTCGCCGTCCATGCCCAAACGTCGTTCGGTGATCAGATCGACAGCAACCCGCTGCTCCAGGAGCTCGATGTTCGAACGCTCTTTGGCCTGGGCCAGCAAGGTTTTGAAAATGGCCGCGCCGGTAGCATCAGCGGCGTGGATGATGCGCCGATGGCTGTGGCCGCCCTCTCGGGTCAAATGGAACTCGAACCCGCCGTCTTCAGTACCTGACTGATCGTCGCGGGTGAAGGGGACGCCTTGATCGATCAGCCACTGGATGGCTTCGCGGCTGTGCTCCACAGTGAAGCGCACGGCGTCTTCATGGCACAGCCCGCCGCCGGCGTTCAGGGTGTCGTCTACATGGGATTCGACAGTATCAGTGTCATCGAGCACGGCGGCGACGCCACCCTGGGCCCAGAAAGTTGAACCGTTGGCGAGATCGCCTTTGCTCAATACGGCAATGCGCAAATGACCTGGCAGGGTCAGCGCGAGACTCAAACCGGCAGCACCGCTGCCTATGACCAGAACATCGTGTTGGAATTGTTGGCTCATTACAGGATTCCGCTCAAAGCGACCCGGGTCGGGGGTGGTGCAAGACCGCTGGATCGGCGAGTCAAGACAGCCACACAGCCCACTAGTATATAGAGGGGGGGGACGGCACAATAGCCGGGCCGATATGGCATTGTGAAACTACTGTGACGGGAAAAAGGTGTGCTTCGTCGGAAGTTTTTTTTCCCTGTTTGGGGGAAAGGCGACTGTATCGGCGCTGAAACAGACGTTTTCTGCACAGAGTCGCCCAATGTCGGGTGGCGACGGCTATAAATAATTGGAACTTTTGCCAAAGGCCCAAGATCAATAGTCGGTGCCAGAGATAAGGGACAGTGTCGGCTTCAGTGCGGAATCCGCGGTTGGATTCCTGCCGGCGAAACCGATGACAAGATTATTCGCGCAGCCGGTTTATCCCGAGCTGCGTTTTTCGTGCGTGCCAAATCAGAGCCCGCAGGAAACTTGCCTGGAGGGGGAGAACTTTTGCGAAAAGCCCGAGTCTATGTTTGCAAGTCTGGTCGTTTAGTTATGCAAGTCTCCTTCGGGCTTATCGAGGAGTGTTCATGCTAACCCAGGAAGAGGATCAGCAGCTGGTCGAGCGCGTTCAACGCGGCGACAAGCGAGCTTTCGATCTGTTGGTGCTGAAATATCAGCACAAGATTCTCGGGTTGATCGTGCGTTTCGTGCACGACACCCATGAAGCCCAGGACGTGGCTCAGGAAGCCTTTATCAAGGCGTATCGAGCACTTGGAAACTTTCGCGGCGACAGTGCGTTTTATACGTGGCTGTACCGTATTGCCATTAACACGGCGAAGAATTACCTGGTTTCACGCGGCCGTCGGCCGCCGGACAGCGATGTAAGTTCCGAGGATGCAGAGTTCTACGATGGCGATCACGGCCTCAAGGATCTCGAATCACCAGAACGTGCACTGCTGCGGGATGAGATCGAAGGCACCGTCCATCGAACCATCCAGCAACTGCCAGAGGATTTGCGTACAGCTTTAACTTTACGTGAATTCGATGGTCTGAGTTACGAGGACATTGCGAGCGTCATGCAATGTCCGGTGGGTACCGTGCGCTCCCGGATTTTCCGCGCCCGGGAGGCCATCGATAAAGCCCTGCAGCCGTTGTTGCAGGAAAACTGAGACAGCGGCGACAGCCAAGAGAGGAACGCCATGAGTCGTGAAGCCCTGCAGGAATCGCTGTCCGCAGTGATGGATAACGAAGCGGACGAACTGGAATTGCGTCGGGTGCTCAATGCACTGGACGACGTAGAAACCCGTGAGACCTGGGCTCGTTACCAGATCGCTCGGGCAGCCATGCACAAGGATCTGCTGCTGCCACGTCTGGACATCGCTGCGGCAGTGTCTGCTGCACTGGAAGACGAAACGGCTCCGGCCAAAGTATCGCGCAGCCCATGGCGTAACCTTGGCCGTCTGGCTGTTGCAGCCTCGGTGACTGTTGCCGTTCTGGCCGGTGTTCGCCTGTACAACCAGGACGAAATCGCTGGTGTCGAACTGGCTCAGCAATCCAATCAGCCAACTCTGGCGACCCCACAGGTCAAAGGCCCGGCTGTTCTGGCAGGCTATAGTGAGAGTTCGGAAGCCACTGGCCCGATGGCCAACGGCGTACTGCAAGGTCAGCCAGGCTGGCACGATCAGCGTCTGCCAGGCTACCTGCGTCAGCACGCTCAGCAGGCTGCACTGAAAGGTACTGAAAGCGCGTTGCCATACGCACGTGCTGCAAGCCTGGAAAACCGTTAAGGAGGATCATGCGCGCCATACCTCTACTTTCGCTTCTGCTCAGTGGCTGGTTCATTGTTCCAGCCCACGCTGATGAGGCCCAGGACTGGTTGACCCGTCTGGGCCAGGCCGAGCAGCAGCAAAGCTTTCACGGCACATTCGTTTACGAGCGTAACGGTAGCTTTTCTACCCATAACATCTGGCATCGCGTCCAGAATGGCCAGGTCCGCGAGCGTTTACTTCAGCTCGATGGTTCGGCGCAGGAAGTCGTGCGCATTGATGGACACACTCAATGCGTCAGCGGCACCCTGATTGCCGGTCTGGGGGATTCTCCCAACTCGGCCGCTCGTCCTCTCGATCCGCAAAAGCTGAAAAACTGGTATGACCTCGCCGTCATTGGCAAGTCGCGTGTGGCTGGGCGGGACGCAGTAATTGTTTCGCTGACGCCTCGCGATCAGCATCGTTACGGTTTTGAGTTGCATCTGGACAAGAAAACGGGCTTGCCGCTGAAGTCGTTACTGCTAAACGACAAGGGGCAGTTGCTCGAGCGCTTCCAGTTCACCAGTCTTGATACTGATGAAGTCCCGTCTGACAAAGATTTGCAGGCTGACGCTGACTGCAAGGCAGTTACTTTGGACAGCGACAAGGCTTCGGCGGTCAAGGCCGCTCAGGTATGGCACTCTGAATGGTTGCCGCCGGGGTTCGAACTGACCAGCAGTACTTCGCACAAAGATCCGGAAACCAAGACTCAGGTCAACAGCTTGCTGTATGACGACGGTCTGGCGCGTTTTTCGGTTTTCCTTGAGCCATTGAACGGCGAAACCGTCACTGACACGCGGACACAGCTGGGCCCGACCGTTGCCGTTTCCCGCCGCCTGACCACGCCTGAGGGCGAAATGATGGTCACCGTGGTCGGCGAGATCCCGATTGGTACTGCCGAACGAATTGCTCTGTCGATGCGTAATACCGATGGCACTGCAACCAGCAAGCAGTGAGCTGATTTCAGTCGTTACCACTTCTTTGTCGAGACGTAGATGAAATGTTTGCTGAGCATTTTCATTTGCAAATACCCTGAAAATTTTTTATAGGTCAGAGCCTCACGGCTCTGGCCTTGTTTGTTGTTGCCGGAACAAAAATGCCGGTCGGTGGTTTCCGGTGTTCCTTGCTCCATATCGCTTAACCCTGCTCGTCGTAACGGGAGCTGTATGTCGATACCAAGTTTGAAATCTTATCTCTCCATTTTCGCCACCGTGCTGTTGCTCGGTCAGGCTGTACCTGCTGCGCAAGCAGCCGATCTGCCTGACTTCACCCAATTGGTCGAACAAGCGTCGCCAGCCGTGGTGAACATCAGTACCACGCAGAAACTGCCGGATCGCAAAGTGAACCAGCAGATGCCTGATCTGGAAGGCCTGCCGCCGATGCTGCGCGAGTTCTTCGAACGTGGCATGCCGCCTCAACAGCGTTCGCCGGGCGGTGGTGGTCGTCAGCGTGAAGCGCAGTCGCTGGGCTCGGGCTTCATCATCTCTCCGGATGGCTACATCCTGACCAACAACCACGTGATTGCCGATGCCGACGAAATTCTCGTCCGCCTCGCCGACCGCAGCGAAATGAAAGCCAAGCTGATCGGCACCGACCCACGTTCCGACGTGGCGCTGCTGAAAATCGAAGGTAAGGATCTGCCGGTATTGAAGCTTGGCAAATCCCAGGACCTGAAAGCCGGCCAGTGGGTCGTCGCTATCGGTTCGCCGTTCGGCTTCGACCACACCGTGACCCAAGGCATCGTCAGTGCCGTCGGTCGTAGTCTGCCGAACGAAAACTATGTGCCGTTCATTCAGACTGACGTGCCGATCAACCCGGGCAACTCCGGTGGTCCGCTGTTCAACCTGAGCGGTGAAGTGGTCGGCATCAACTCGCAGATCTACACCCGTTCGGGCGGCTTCATGGGCGTATCGTTCGCGATTCCTATCGACGTGGCAATGGATGTGTCCAACCAACTGAAGAGCGGTGGCAAGGTCAGCCGTGGCTGGCTGGGCGTGGTCATCCAGGAAGTGAACAAGGATCTCGCCGAGTCGTTCGGTCTGGATAAACCGGCCGGCGCGCTGGTCGCCCAGATTCAGGATGACGGCCCGGCAGCCAAGGGCGGTCTGCAAGTCGGTGACGTGATCCTGAGCATGAACGGCCAGCCGATCGTCATGTCTGCTGACCTGCCACATCTGGTCGGCGCGCTGAAGGCTGGCGCCAAAGCCAATCTGGAAGTGATTCGTGAAGGCAAGCGCAAGAACGTCGAACTGACGGTTGGCGCGATCCCGGACGAAGACAAAGAACTGGATGCACTGCCAAAGTCTGGCGCTGAAACCACCAGCAACCGTCTCGGTGTTGCCGTGGGCGAACTGACTGCCGAGCAGAAGAAAACCTACGACCTTAAAGGTGGTGTGGTGATCAAGGAAGTGCAGGACGGTCCTGCAGCGTTGATCGGTCTGCAACCAGGTGACGTGATTACTCACCTGAACAACCAGGCCATCGGCTCCAGCAAGGAGTTCGGTGAGATCGCCAAAGCGCTGCCGAAGAACCGCTCGGTGTCGATGCGCGTGCTGCGTCAAGGCCGTGCCAGCTTCATCACCTTCAAGCTGGCTGAATAACCCAGCGGTAAGGTAAAAAAGAAACCGCCTCGAAAGAGGCGGTTTTTTTATGCCTGAAGCTTTTGTCTTGGTGGGTAACGATCAGCCCATCATGTCCTTGATCATCCGCTCCTGCTCCATCAGCTCACGCTGACGGGCGTCAATCCGCGAGGACAGCGGGAAGTTGCTGCCAGCCTTGCGCTTGGCGAAGTCCAGTTGCTGGATGGCTTGGCGGTAGTCGCCGACCAGTGCGAAGTATTCTGCGCGCGCCTGGTGCAGGCCGATGATATTGCCCGACAAGCCACGAGTCTCTGCGACCTGATACCAGACGTCCGGATCATCCGGACGTGACTTGAGTAATGCTTCCAGTGCTTTCTCGGCATCCGGCGCGCGATTCTGTTTCAGCAGCAGATCCACCCGAACCTGATTCAGGGGATAGTTGCCCGGATATTGCGTGAGCATGCGGTCAACCCGCGATTGCGCATCCGGCAAACGATTATTGGTAATGTCCAGATCGACCTGAGCAAGGTTGTAGATGATTTCGTTAGGCGATGTTGCCAGCAATTGCTTGAGGTTCTCACGCGCCTCATTCAATTGGCCGCCCTTGATCTGTGCAATCGCCAGACCGTAGCGCGCCACATCGTTTTTCGGATTCTCATCCAGCTGCGCACGGAAACGCTTGGCGCCCAGGCCTGGGGTTTCTTCGTAGATCAACTGCACGCGCGTGCGGATCAACTGATAGCGCTTGGAGTCTTCAATGCCGCCCGGTTTGGCCTGTTCGGCGCGGTTGCGGGTGTCGGCGATACGCGATTCGGTCACCGGGTGAGTCAGCAGGAATTCCGGTGGCTTGGCGTCGAAACGATATTGACGCATCAAGCGTTCGAACATGGTCGGCATCGAGCGCGGGTCATACCCGGCCTTTTCCAGATTGAGAATGCCGATACGGTCGGCTTCCTGTTCGTTCTGACGGGAGAAGGTCCGCTGCGATTGAATCGCCGCCGCCTGAGTGCCGGCGATGGTCGCGATACCGGCGTCACCGCCGCCGGCTGCCGCAATGACGATCCCGGCCAGCAGCGCGGCCATCATCGGCACCTGCATCCGTTGCGAAGCCTCTACACCACGAGCAAAGTGGCGTTGCGACAAGTGCGCCAATTCGTGCGCGAGTACCGAGGCGTATTCCCCCTCGGTCTGTGCGTTGAGGAACAAGCCGCCGTTGACCCCGACCACACCACCCGGCGCGGCAAAAGCGTTGAGCTGCGGGCTGTTGATCAGAATGAATTCAAGGCGCCGGTCAGTGACCTGGCTGGTCTCCACCAACTTGTACACGCTGGATTCGACGTAGTCTTTGAGCTGTGGATCGTTGAGCTGTGAAACCTGGCTGCGCAACATCGCCAGCCAGGCGCGGCCGAGCTGGTATTCCTGTTGCGGCGAGACAATGGCAGAACTGGCGTCGCCGAGTGACGGCAGATCGTCGGCAAAGCCTGGTGAGGCGAGCAGGCAAGCGAGCGTCAGCAGGGTAGGGCGCAGAAAAGTCATGCACAAAGCCTTAGAAGACAAAGACCTTACTGTAGCCGGACACCGGAGCTGCGACCAGATATTCTAGGCAGCTCGACGACCCGAACCGGAGTGACGCAATGACTGACGCTGTAGCCCATGACGTGGAACTGGACGCCAGTGGCCTGAATTGTCCGTTGCCGTTGCTCAAGGCAAAAATGGAACTCAACAAGCTCCAGAGTGGCGCTGTTCTCAAAGTCATCGCGACTGATGCGGGGTCACAGCGCGACTTTCGCACCTTTGCCAAGTTGGCCGGTCATACGCTGCTGCGCGAAGAAGACGAAGCAGGCGTCTACCGTTACTGGTTGAAAAAGGCCTGAAACCGACAGCGTTAAATCTAAGGATTATTGATGTTCAAAGTGTTACGCGACTGGATTCAGCGCTACTTCTCCGATGAAGAAGCCGTGGTGCTGGCGGTGCTGCTGTTTCTCGCCTTCACGGCCGTGCTCACACTTGGCGGCATGCTCGCGCCAGTGTTGGCAGGGATGGTGCTGGCGTATCTGATGCAGGGCCTGGTGGTCACGCTGGAACGTCTGCGCGTGCCGGGTGGCGTGGCGGTAGGGTTGGTGTTTGCGCTGTTCATGGGCGTGCTGATGCTGTTTATCGTCGTGGTGCTGCCGTTGCTCTGGCATCAGTTGATCACGCTGTTCAACGAGCTGCCCGGGATGCTCGCCAAATGGCAATCGCTGCTGTTGCTGTTGCCCGAGCGCTATCCGCATCTGGTGTCCGACGAGCAGGTTTTGCAGGCGATCGAGGCCGCGCGCGGCGAGATCGGCAAGTTCGGCCAGTGGGCGCTGACATTCTCGCTGTCGAGTCTGCCGCTGCTGGTGAACATCATGATCTACCTGGTGCTGGTGCCGATTCTGGTGTTCTTCTTCCTGAAGGACCGGGCGATGATCGGCGAGTGGGTGCGTGGTTATCTGCCACGTGAGCGCGCGCTGATCACTCGGGTTGCGCAGGAAATGAACCGGCAGATCGCCAACTACATTCGTGGCAAGGTCATTGAAATCGTGATTTGTGGCGGTGTGACCTACATCGCCTTTGTCGCCCTTGGGCTCAACTATGCCGCACTGCTGGCGTTGCTGGTCGGTGTGTCGGTGGTGGTGCCGTATGTCGGCGCTGTGGTCGTGACCGTGCCGGTGCTGTTGATCGCATTGTTCCAGTGGGGCTGGAGTGATCAGTTCATCTATCTGATGGCGGTGTACGGCATCATTCAGACACTGGATGGCAACGTGCTGGTGCCATTGCTGTTCTCGGAGGCGGTCAACCTGCACCCGGTGGCAATTATCTGCGCGGTGCTGTTGTTTGGCGGGTTGTGGGGATTCTGGGGCGTGTTCTTTGCGATCCCGCTGGCGACGCTGTTCAAGGCGGTGCTGGATGCGTGGCCGCGCCGAGAGCCGGCGGTGGCGCCACTGCTGTAGCGGTTGATGCAAATTGTTTGGTGACACTTAGGGCCCATTCGCGAGCAAGCTCGCTCCCACATTGGACTTGTGAGCGCCACAGATCCAATCTGGGAGCGAGCCTGCTCGCGAAGGCGTCAGTAAAAATGACGCAAAACCATCAGGCTTTATTCAGATCCTGAGCAGCAGCCAATACGGCATCCACATGCCCCGGCACTTTCACACCGCGCCATTCCTGACGCAGCACACCGTCCTTATCAATCAGGAACGTGCTGCGATCAACGCCCAGGTATTCCTTGCCGTACAGCTTTTTCAACTTGATCACGTCGAACAATTGGCAGACAGCCTCGTCCTTGTCACTGATCAGCTCAAACGGAAATTCCTGCTTGCACTTGAAGTTCTCGTGGGACTTCAGGCTGTCGCGGGAGATACCGAATATCTCGGTATTGGCTGCCTGAAACGCGGCGTACTGATCACGAAAGCCCTGACCTTCAGTGGTGCAGCCCGGCGTGCTGTCCTTCGGGTAAAAGTAGATCACCACTTGCTTGCCCTTCAGGGCAGACAGGCTGACGGTCTGCCCGCTAGTGGCAGGCGCTTCGAAATCGGCAACCGGTTGGTCGATGACAACGGCCATGAAAGCTTCCTTACATTGGGTTTTGTGGGCGCCAAGGCTCGATCAGTGCATCCAGGTTCATCGCATCGGAGAAATCGAGGAACTGGTCGCGCAGCCAACTGATCTGGGTGCCGGCCGGCAGGGTCACGGTGAACGTGGCGTTGAGCATGGTGCCGCCGGTCTGCGGCGCCTGATAGGTGTCGCAGGTCAGGTTTTCCAGTTCGACGTTGTGATCCATGAAGAACTGGCACAGCTCATTGATGATGTCCGGGCGATACGCCGAACTCACATACGCCACGTACGGCAGCGCCTGCGGACGATTTTCCAGCGGCGCGCTGCGCACCACGTTGACGGTGAAAGCATGTTTCTTGGACAGGCCCGACAGACTGCCTTCCAGGCGAGCAAGGGCGTCCCAGCTGCCGGAGACCTCAAGGATCAGCGCACTGCACTCGCCATGGCGAGTCAGGCGCGAAGTAACCACGGCGCAGCGATTTTCATGGCTGGCGCGGCACAGGACGTTAGTCAGCTCCATGGGGTTGGCGCCGAGGGCACTGATGACAAGGAATTGTTCGCGAACTGTGGGGGTGGACATGCAGCATTCCTAAAGCGATGAGCGGTCGGTAGGTTTACGGGCGTTGGCTGCCGTGGAGTGCCTGTTCTGGCGGTCCGTACAAAGAGGCCCGGCAAGCTCGCGGCTCGCTCCACTATAGCGGGAGCGCGCCGATGCGACGCAGGAACGGGGTCTGGGAGGCCGAAAAGGGAGGCTGGAACCCGGCGTACAAGCTGATCAGTACCGATCAAAGTCTGAAGGGTAGCGAAAAGCGGCGCCAAGGGGAATGGCGGCAGCGCAGTACTTCGCTTGTGCAAGCATCTTGGCGCCAGTACCATTACCGCTCTCTTTTTCCGGCAGGAGCGGTTTCATGATTGCGGGCAGTATGGTGGCACTGGTCACTCCCATGGATGCACAAGGGCGTCTTGACTGGGACAGCCTCAGCAAACTCGTGGACTTCCATCTCAAGAACGGCACCCATGCCATTGTCGCGGTCGGTACTACCGGCGAGTCGGCAACCCTTGATGTAGAAGAACACATCGCCGTCATCAAAGCCGTGGTCAAACAGGTTGCCGGGCGCATCCCGGTCATCGCCGGCACCGGCGCCAACTCGACCCGCGAAGCCGTCGAGCTGACCCGCAACGCCAAAGAAGCCGGCGCCGATGCCTGCCTGCTGGTCGTTCCGTACTACAACAAGCCGACTCAGGAAGGCCTGTACCAGCACTTCAAACACATCGCCGAGTCTGTCGACATTCCACAGATTCTCTATAACGTTCCTGGCCGCACCTCTTGCGACATGCAGGCCGAGACCGTGATCCGCCTGTCCACCGTGCCGAACATCATCGGTATCAAGGAAGCCACCGGCGACCTGAAACGTGCCAAAGCGATCATTGATGGCGTGAGCAAGGACTTCATCGTGCTGTCCGGCGATGATCCGACCGCCGTTGAACTGATCCTGCTGGGCGGCAAAGGCAACATCTCGGTGACCGCCAACGTCGCTCCGCGCGAAATGGCTGATCTGTGCGAGGCCGCGCTGAAAGGCGACGCCGACACCGCACGGGCGATCAACGAAAAACTGATGCCGCTGCACAAAGACCTGTTCATCGAAGCCAACCCGATTCCGGTGAAGTGGGCTTTGGTTGAAATGGGCCTGATGCACGAAGGCATCCGCCTGCCACTGACCTGGCTGAGCACACCTTGTCATGAAACGCTGCGCTCGGCCCTGCGCCAGTGCAGCGTCCTGGTTTAATTGAGGAAGTACAACGCATGAAGCGAATGGCCGGACTTTCCGCACTTGCCTTGATTATCTCCAGCACCAGTGGCTGCGGATGGGTCTGGGGCCCGGAAGGTTATTTCCGTGACCGTGGTAGCGATTACCTGGAAGCGCAACAGACTGCACCGATGCAACTGCCACCGGATGTCAGCACTTCCAAGCGTCTGGATCCGCTGTTGCCGATCCCGCGCAACGTTGCTGATGACACCGCCAAGGGCGAATACATTGTGCCGCGTCCTCAGCCGCTGTCGGCCGTTGCCGATGCCAGCGATTACTCGCTGCAGAAGAGCGGTGATTCGCGTTGGGTCGTAGCCCAGCACCCACCGGCCGAAGTCTGGCCAGTGGCGGTGCAATTCTTCCAGGACAACGGTTTCCGTCTGGATGAACAGCGCCCGCAAACCGGCGAATTCACCACCACCTGGCAGCATTCCGACGAACTGTCCGCGTCCATGGCCAAGCGCCTGAGCGCAGCCGGTATCGCCAGCGACAGCGAAACCCGCGTGCGTGTGCGTATCGAGCCGGGCGTGCAGCGCAACACCAGTGAAATCTACGTGGTCAGCGCCGAGCGTCCTGCCGGTAGCACTGCCGATGTGGCCTTCACCAACCGTTCGGTCAACACGGGTCTGGACGCGGCGCTGGTCGATGACATGCTCGCAAGCATGAGCCGGATCTCCGAGAAGGGCGGTTCGGTGTCGATGCTGGCCTCGCGTGATTTCGATACGCCGAGCCGTGTCAGCCTCAGCGAAGACGGCAGCGGTAACCCGGTGTTGAACGTCGGTACCGATCTGGACCGTGCCTGGTCGAGCGTTGGCCGTGCACTGGAACAAGGCGAATGGCGCGTTGAAGACATCAACCGCAGCCTCGGCCTGTACTACATCAACCTGGCCGAAAAAGCCGAGAAGAAAGACGACAAGCCTGGTTTCTTCAGCAGCCTGTTCGGCAGCGCGCCGAGCAAGGAAGAAGTTGAAGCCCGTGCCGAGCGTTATCAGGTTCGCCTGAGCAAGGTTGGCGAGAACATTCAGGTCACCGTCGAGAAAAACATCAACACCGTCGCGCCGGCTGAAGTGGCACGCAAAGTGTTGAGCGTGATTCAGGACAACCTGGGCTGATCAACCATGCGTTTTGCCGTTCTCGGCAGCGGTAGCCAAGGGAACGGCACGCTGATCGCCAGTGCTGATACGTACGTGCTGGTGGATTGTGGTTTTTCCCTGCGGGAAACCGAAAAACGCCTGTTGCGCCTGGGTGTAAACCCGGCGCAACTGAGCGCGATACTCGTAACCCACGAACATGCCGACCACGTGCATGGCGTGGGTTTGCTGTCTCGGCGCTACAATCTACCGGTCTACCTCAGTCGCGGCACACTGCGCGGGATGCGCAAACCGATTGAACCCGCGGGCTTTCTGGCCGGCGGCGAGCAACTGCAGATCGGCGCACTGAACATCGGGGTCATTGCCGTGGCCCATGATGCGCAGGAACCGACCCAGTATGTCTTCAGTGATCACGAGCAGCGGCGTTTCGGCCTGCTGACGGACCTGGGGTCCTACTGCGAGCGGGTGCTGGACGGGTATCGGGACCTCGATGCGTTGATGATCGAGTCCAACCATTGTCGTGACATGCTGGCCCGTGGTCATTACCCGTACTTTCTCAAGCAACGGGTGGGCGGCGAGCTGGGACATTTGAACAACCATCAGGCGGCATTCCTGGTGTCCGAGTTGGGCTGGCAGGGCTTGCAACATCTGGTCCTGGCCCACCTGAGCAGCAAGAACAACCTGCCGCAGCTGGCCCGGCAATGTTTTGTCGACACCCTCGGGTGCGACCCGGACTGGCTGCAACTGGCCGATCAAGATTCAGGGCTCGACTGGCGCCACATCGCCTAGCCCACCTACTTAGCAAGCGGAGCCCATCATGGAAAAACGTGAAGAACTCTACCGCGGCAAAGCCAAATCGGTTTACAAGACCGACGACGCTGACCGCTTGATCCTGCTGTTTCGCAACGACACCTCGGCGTTCGACGGCAAGCGCATCGAGCAGCTCGACCGCAAAGGCATGGTCAACAACAAGTTCAACGCCTTCATCATGCAGAAACTCGAAGCGGCCGGCGTACCGACCCAATTCGACAAACTGCTGGCCGACAACGAAGTCCTAGTGAAGAAGCTCGACATGATCCCGGTCGAGTGCGTCGTGCGCAACTACGCCGCCGGCAGCCTGGTCAAGCGTCTGGGTGTCGAAGAAGGCCTGAAGCTCAACCCTTACACCTTCGAACTGTTCCTGAAGGACGACGCCAAGGGCGACCCGTTCATCAACGAATCCCACGTTGTGGCATTCGGTTGGGGCACCGCCGAGCAACTGGTTCGCATGAAAGAACTGTCGCTCAAGGTCAACGAAGTCCTGACCAAGCTGTTCGACGACGCCGGCCTGCTGCTGGTCGACTTCAAGCTTGAATTCGGCGTGTTCAGCGACGGCTCCATCGTCCTCGGCGACGAGTTCAGCCCGGACGGCTGCCGTCTGTGGGACAAGGACACCAAGAAGAAGATGGACAAAGACCGCTTCCGCCAGGGCCTCGGTGATGTCATCGAAGCCTACGAAGAAGTCGCCAATCGTCTGGGCGTACCGCTTTAATCGACGCAAGCATCTGATAGCACGAAGAAATTTTCGAAAGAGGGTTTGCTTTCGGTAAAAGTGTTGTTATGATGCGCGCCGTTGGAGAGATGCCAGAGTGGCCGAATGGGACGGATTCGAAATCCGTTGTACCTTCACCGGTACCTAGGGTTCGAATCCCTATCTCTCCGCCATTATTGAACAAGACGAAGCCCCCGTAATCATTGCTGATTACGGGGGCTTTTTCGTTTTCGGGCTTTCGTTCAGGGCGTTTCCAGGGCAAAAGGAACTGTAAGGGCGCTTTGGGGTGTTGCGCGGTTCCCTACACTGCAGCGGCTCTGTTCGGCAATGAGCGACTGCTGCGCATCCCTGAGCTGCTTGAGCGGCTGCAAGGGGGCTCTGAGTCGGTCGCGTATATTGGGTGGCGTTCGAGCTGCACTCGCTGGCAGATCGGGAGGGGGCGAGGTTATCGCTCGTAAGACAGTGGTGGCCCCAATGGGCTGGCAGATTGACTGGAGTTATGGGGCATCAGAGACATCGGCGAACGGGGGCTGATTGCACCCCGTCTGTGCCAAGCTTTTATTAATGTAATCCGTTTGCGCTCGCATTGATCATGTCAGTGCTGACCTAGCCAAAGACAGCGTGCATTCAGCAATCTTTCCCGAGTGCACGAAATTTCATATTGTCATCCTTGATTTCAGCCAGTTCAGCTCTGCCCGGGTCAAATAGCTATCGATAACGACTAAAGCTGCGTGGTGCGCTCATTTTTTTCGTGGCGCAGGGACTCTAGAATGTACGGAGCAACGTATTGCGAGCCGTACATAGATAGGTGGTTTCTGTCGTTGTATAGAACTTTTCCGCCCTTCGCAGCGTAGCAACTGTCGGAATCGCAGAACAACGACGCTAAGTCGATTATTTTTACGTTGGTAAAGTCTTTTGCCACGCGTTGAACAATTTCGTTATAGGCGGAATTTACGCTGTCCTGATCGTAAACTTTCCTTGGGAATGAGCAGCCATCATTCTTTTCAGTAATTCGGAAAGGGCGTGTGACACATGCCGATGGGTCAAACGGCAGGGTTGGGTTGTCTAGCACCACCACAATATTCTTCTTGGCTTCAGATAGCATTTCGAAGGATCTCCTCATGCCTGATTCCAGAACTTTTCTGAAATCCTTCTCGCCAGGATTTCGAATGTCTACAGCGTCCTCCCAAGAACATTTTGGGTTATGCGCAAGAAGTACGTTTACTACGCTGCTGTTTTTTGAGGCGTAATCATATGCCTCATTGATGAGGCGATAGGCATTCGCGCGAACCTTCGCGGCGGCTTTGTCCTTTTGTGCAGTAGATGTATCGTAAAATGGCGCAGCGCAACTGGCCGGAAAAACAGCTAAACCCTTGTCGGCCTTAGAGTAGGTGCTTAGACCTGCAAACAGGTGTGCCGCATGTGAGTCGCCTATGACTGCGCTGGTAATCAAGCCATCCTGAATCAGGCACGGGTTATCAGTCATGGTGTTCCAGTCGGGAAATCTGGTTGCGCAGTTCGTCAGCGAAATTGCGGTATTTATCTCGATGGCTCGGGCTACTTCGTTTTTGGTCTCCAGCGGGGTAGCGGCTGGGTGTTTATAGGTTGCAAATCCGCCAATCGCGATAACTATCATCAACCCGACAAAAGCCGGGGTTTGGCGCGGCTGCTTTACTATTCCGGCGCGAAGCGGCTTCTCGATTAATGAATAAGTAATCCATGCTAGTAATATTGATGCTGCGACCGCCGCCGATCTTATCTCGATACTGGTTTCTTCACTTTGGACTATGCGGGCGAACGCAAGCAGAGGCCAGTGCCAGAGGTACAGCGGAAAGCTGATCAAACCTATGGCGACAGCCACCCGTGTTGAGAAAATTCTTCGGTTAATTACAGATGAAGGTCCTGCTGCTATTAGGAGTACCGACCCCAGCACAGGAAGTATTGCGCGCCAGCCGGGGAATTGATCGCTCGGCTTGAAGCTAAATAGTGCGAAGAATATGAGTGCGAGCCCGGCAGCGCTGAGCGCGTCATTGAGTCTGGATTGCTGTCCTTCGAACTTCGACGCCCACCACGGCTGTAAACAGGCCCAAGCCAGCAAGGTGCCTGCCAGCAGTTCCCATGCGCGGGTCGGCAGTAGGTAGAATGTGGCGTTTGGATCTACACCTATGAAGTAGAGATTCAAAGTCAGTGATACTAATCCAATAGCCAAAATTAGCTTGATAGCGCTAAGTCTTACCTTCCAGGCCGCCCAAAGTATCATGGGGAAAAGCAGGTAGAATTGCTCTTCAATTGCGAGTGACCATAGATGCAGTAATGGTTTTAGTTCTGCTGCAGTGTCGAAATATCCACTCTCGTACCAGAATGCAAAATTTGCTACAAATCCTGCGCCTGCTGCGATGTGCTTGGAGAGTTCGGTCATCTCATTCGGTAACAAGACAAGCTTTCCAACAACCCAGCAAGTTATTAGCACCAGGGTCAGGGCTGGAAAGATTCGACGTATCCTTCTGGCGTAAAAATCTGAAAAACTGAAAGTGCCTCGGTCAATGCTTTTAAGTAGTATGGTGCCGATTAAAAAGCCGGATATGACAAAGAATATATCAACGCCTACGAATCCCCCAGGCACCAGAGTCGGGAATGCGTGAAAAATCACAACAGAAATAACAGCCAGCGCGCGGAGGCCGTCTATGTCTCTTCTGTATTTTAAATTGGGGTTTGTCATTGACGTTGGCTCATTTTCTTGCTAGTTGCAGGGTGAGGGCGGGAGGTCGCGATAGTGCCACTATTTCGTTGCCAAGGAAACTCCGGTCGAATTGCCGCGACGAGCAGCAAAAGGAAAACAGCTTAGGCGTTTAGCGAAATCTGCTGCGAAAGGGAGATTTCGTCATGGGGTTAATAAGGGCGGCGAATCCCTACCTCTTCGCCATTACACGGAAAAAGCCCCGTAGATGAAAATCTATGGGGCTTTCTCATTTCAGCAGAAGCAACATCGCCTCCACATCAGGCATTCACGACTGCGAATGCACCAGCTTCCGTTTGATCAAGTCATACACATCGCTATGCGTCGAGTTATGCAGCGCCTTGTCCTTGCATACCGATCTTAATAAGTTTTTTCACTTCTTCCCTGGCATGGGGACTAAGACTGCATCGACCCGCGCGGTTAAATCTCCTTAACCGGCGTCTCCCCCTGCACAGCCTTGATCAGTCCGATCACATGCAAACAATCCGCCTTGTTCACATAAGACTCGCCACTGGCGATGGTCTCGTGGTTGCCCGCCCTCAGTCTCCAGCGCCATTGTCCTTTGCCGGTGCTCGGGGTGCCTTTGGATTGTCTGTAAATCTCGAAATACATTCAGTTCGCTCCATGCGATTCATTGTGCGACAGCCTGTGTGGCGCATGGTCGCAAGCCTAGCGCAGACGGTTTTTTTGGCTATCGGACATTTGTTTCCAATCGTTGGCGGATGTTTCTGAAGAGCGCGGGCTAGAGCGCAGCAATAGGCCGGTGGATTGGCCAAAATGACGCCGTCTGATCCTTGCAACGTTGTCGACGCTGCTGCTTAATACGGAACGGCTCATGGCGTCGAATATCGTTCGGCGACCGACAATCACTATAAAAAGAGCACTCCTTTGACTGAGCACGGAACGCAGCAGGCCGGGCAGGTGACGTTATCGCTGGTGGTCCCCGTTTTTAACGAGGAGGACAGCCTCGACACGTTTTTGCGGCGCATCAATGAAGTCTTTCAGACGCAGACGTCAATCGATCTTGAACTGGTGTTCGTCAATGACGGCAGCACCGATACCACGCTCGAACGCCTGCTCGAGCATCAGCGTCAGGATGTGCGCCTGCGTATCGTCGACCTGAGCCGCAACTTCGGCAAAGAAGCGGCGCTGTCCGCCGGTTTGCAGATCGCGACCGGACAGATCGTGGTACCCATCGATGCCGATTTGCAGGACCCGCCGGAAGTCATTCTGCTGATGATCGAGCGCTGGCGAGAAGGCTTTGAAGTGGTGCTCGGTCATCGCATCAGTCGCCGCAGCGACACCTGGGCGAAGCAGACTTCCGCTCACTGGTTCTATCGCCTGCACAACAAAATTGCCGAACAGCCTTTACCCGAGAACGTCGGTGATTTTCGCTTGATGGATCGCTGCGTGGTCGATGCCTTGCTGACCTTGCCCGAATCCCGACGCTTCATGAAAGGCCTGTTCGCGTGGGTCGGCTTTCGCACCACCCACGTTGATTACGAGCGTCCGGAGCGGGTGGCGGGGCAGAGCAAGTTCAATGGTTGGCGGTTGTGGAATTTCGCGCTGGAGGGCATCACCAGTTTCAGCACCGAGCCATTGCGGGTCTGGACGTATGTCGGTGCGCTAGTGTCGCTGGTGTCGTTTGCCTTCGCCATTTTCATTGTCTTGCGCACATTGATCCACGGTGTCGACATGCCCGGTTATGCCTCGCTGATGGTGGCCGTGACCTTTCTCGGTGGGCTGCAATTGATCGGCATCGGAGTGCTCGGCGAGTACCTGGGCCGCACGTATATCGAATCCAAACGCCGGCCGGTTTTTCTGGTGCGTCGCGTCTACGACCCCAAGGACTGATACATGGATCTCAAGGAAACCGACATCCTCGGCGACGCCATCAACGAGCATTGGTATTACTGCTCGAAAGCCGCAGCCACCACGCGGATGCTCGGTAAAGCACCGATCAAGCGAATCCTCGATGTCGGCGCCGGTTCGGGATTTTTCTCCCACCATTTGCTGACGCACACCGATGCACGCGAAGCGTGGTGCGTGGATATCAGCTATCCCGCCGACTCCAGCGCGACCACCGCCGGCAAACCGGTGCACTACCGTCGCGGGATCGAAACCATCGATGCCGATCTGGTGTTGTTGATGGACGTACTGGAGCATGTCGATGACGATCTCGGTTTGCTCAAGATGTACGTTGATAAAGTGCCCTCGGGCAGTCGATTCCTGATGACAGTGCCGGCGTTCCAGTTCTTGTGGAGCGGTCACGACGACTTTCTCGAGCACAAGCGCCGCTACACGCTGGCTCAGTTCGAAACGCTGGCGCGTGATGCTGGTTTGACGGTGCAGCGCGGTGCCTATTATTTCGGCGCGGTGTTTCCGATTGCGGCGGCGTTGCGCTTGCTGCCGCAAGGCGCGCAAGCCCAGCCGCCGCGTTCGCAACTCAAGCGTCATCATCCGCTGGTGAACGGTGTCCTCAAAACCTTGTGCAACCTTGAACTGCCGCTGATGGGCGCGAACCGTCTGGCCGGGTTGAGCGTGTTCGTGCTGGCTCAAAAAACGTGACCTCGGCGCAAAAATCAGCCTTGATCCAACGTGGTGTGCGCTTTGCCGTGACCGGGCTGTTCGTCACCGCGCTGCATGCGCTGGTGGCGGTGCTGTTCATCAACTTCATCGCCGCGCAACCGCCGCTGGCCAACGGCGTGGCATTTGCCGTGGCGACGGTGGTGTCCTACGTGATCAACACCACCTGGAGTTTTTCTGCCCGTTTGCACGGCCGAACGCTGCTGCGCTTCCTGCTGGTATCCGTGGCGGGCTTTTTCCTGGCGATGTTCGTTGCCTGGGCTGCGCAGATTGCCGGGCTGCACTATCTGCTGGGTATTGTTGCGGTGGCACTGACGATTCCAGCGTTCACCTTTGTCTTGCACAATTTCTGGACGTATCGATGAAGGCTTCACCAAACCATCCGGTGCTCGGTCTTTTGCCGTTGTTGCTCGGCGTATTGGCGTTTTTCTGCGTGATCGGGCCGCAAGCGCTGGATCCGCAAAACATTGCCTGGCTGGAGCAGGGCGATCCGGCGACGCATTATCTGGGCTGGGAATATTTCCGGTACTCCCCCTGGACCTTTCCGCTCGGGCTTAACCCGTTCTATGGTCTGGAGTTGGGCAATTCGATTATTTTCTCCGACTCCAATCCGCTGCTGGCGTTGCTGTTCAAACCGTTCAACGCGTGGTTACCGGCGACCTTCCAGTACTTCGGCCTGTGGCTGCTGGCGTGTTTCGTCTTGCAAGCGTGGTTTGGCTGGAAACTGCTGGGGCTGATGACGGAGAATCCGCTGATTCGCTTGCTGGGCACAGGTTTATTGGTGTTTTCGCCGCCGATGTTCCTGCGCATGGGCGGGCACCTTTCCCTGTCCGGGCATTTCCTGATTCTGGCGGCGCTGTACCTGGCGTTATTACCGAACCTGTATCGACGTCGTCTGGCCTGGGGCGCGTTGTTGGCGGTCACCGCCATGGTGCATGCGTATCTGCTGGCGATGGTGGCGCTGATCTGGGTGGCGGATCTGCTCGGCAAGACCTTCAGCCAACAATTGAGCCGGCGCCAGGGTCTGCTCGAAGGCGTTTCGCTGTTTGCCGTGGTGAGTGTGTGTTGCTGGCAGGTCGGTTACTTCGCTATTGCTGACGGCGCGCAATCCGGCGGTTTCGGTTTGTACCGGATGAACCTGCTGTCGCCATTGGATCCGGCCGGCTGGTCGTTGATTTTGCCGAATTTGCCGAAAGCCAGTGGCGATTACGAAGGCTTCAACTATCCGGGCCTTGGCGTGTTGTTGCTGGTGCCGTTGGCGCTGATTGCCTGGCTGAGGAACCGCCAGCCGCTGAAGGATGAGCTTCGCGTTCGCCCTTGGCTAATGCTGGCGTTGATCGGTTTATCGTTGTTTGCGCTATCGAACCAGATCGGCGTCGGCGCACACACGTTCAGCTACCCGCTACCGAAAATCGCCATCAAACTGGCGAACGTTTTTCGCGCCTCGGGGCGGATGTTCTGGCCGGTGTTGTACGCGCTCATCCTGATGGTGATGTTCCTGCTGGTGCGCGGTTACCGGCCACGCATCGTCGTCGCGCTGCTGGCGCTGGCGCTGACGTTGCAGGTCGTCGACACGCGCAACGGCTGGATGGGCTTGCGCAACGGCAAGATGATGACGCCGTCCGCAGAATGGGCAACGCCGATGCGTGATCCGTTCTGGGCGAGTGCGGCGGCGCATTACCCGAATATCCGCAGTCTGATGCCGCAGAATCAGTCTGAGCGCTGGCAAGTGATCGCCGATTTTGCCGCGACTCACGGCCTGAAAACCGACGCCGTTTATCTGGGGCGCATGAGTTCCACTGCGCTTGAGCAGGCCCGGCAGAAAACGCAGCGCATGCTCGAATCAGGGCAGTACGATGCCGACTCGTTGTACATCCTCGACGATACGGTGCTCGCCGATGCCGCCAAAAGCGTCAACAGTGAAACGGATCTGCTGACCCGAGTGGATGGTCTGGTGGTGCTCGCGCCGGGCTGGAAGCGTTGTTCGCAGTGTCTGAGCATGACGGATGAGGGGCGGCGGATGTCACTACTGGCATTGATGCGTCCCGGTCAGACGCTGATCTTCAACTACTCCGCCCGGCAGTTGGTCAGCGGCTGGTCGACCGCGGAAAACTGGGGAACATGGTCGGCGGGGCAGCAGGCGCAACTCGACTTACGGGTGACACCCGAGGCGCGCTCGATTGCGCTGGATGTCATGGCATTCGTTTTGCCGCAACACCCGGCGCAGCGAGTGATCGTCAGTGTGAATGGCGAGCAGGTGCTGACTACGCGCCTGGTGCAACATCAGGGTAATCATCTGGAGATACCGATCAGTCCTGCGATCCGTCAGCACCTAGCGGACGATGATCGCCTGACGATCGAGTTTCATTTGCCCGATGCCATCAGTCCGCAACAATTGGGCCTGAACGACGATTCCCGGGTCATGGGGCTTGGCTTGAAGCGCTTGACGGTGAACTGACGCACCGTGGCGATGGACGCCGGGGCTTCGGCCTTTCTACACTGCCGGTATTCCGGGGGGCAGGGGGCAATGGATGAACCGCAATGAACTTCGCAAGGCCGACATCAACCTGATGGTGGTGTTCGAGACCTTGATGCTCGAACGCAACGTGACCCGGGCGGCCGAGAAGCTGTTCCTTGGTCAGCCGACCATCAGCTCGGCGCTCAATCGTTTGCGCACGATGCTCAACGATCCGCTGTTTATCCGCGTCGGCCATCGCATGGAACCGACGGCCCGTGCCGAAGATATTTTCCGCCACCTCAAGCCGGCGCTGGATTCACTTTCGGTCGCGCTGAGTCTGACCCGCGATTTCGACCCGGCCGTCAGCACCATGACCTTTCGCATTGGCCTTTCCGATGACGTCGAGTTCGGCCTGCTGCCGCCGCTGTTGCGTGCGCTGCGCCAGGAAGCGCCGAACGTGGTGTTTGTGGTGCAACACGTTGATTACTGGCGCATCCCCGACCTGCTCGCGGCGGGTGATATCACGGTCGGCATCAGCCAGACCCGAGGTCTGCCGGCCAATGCCAAACGCAAATTGCTGCGGCACATCCAGCCGAGCATCCTGCGCGCCGACGCCAGCGATACGCCGCTGACGCTGGATGAATATTGCGCGCGGCCGCACGTGCTGGTTTCGCACACGGCCAACGTCAGTGGGTTTGCCGATGAGTGGCTGGCAGAGCTGGGGCGCACGCGTCAGGTGGTGCTGTCGGTGCCGCAATACAGTGCGTTGCCGGCGCTGCTGGCCGGCACCGACCTGATTGCCAGCCTGCCGGATTACACCGCCGCGGCCATGGCCACTTCGGGGCTGCTGTTCAAGGAACCCTTTCCGTTCAAGACGCCGACGCTGGATTTGTCGATGGTCTGGCTCAGCCATGTGGACAGCGATCCGGCCGAACGCTGGTTGCGTTCGCGGCTGGAGCAATTCATGAGCGAACGACCACTGACCCCATCCTGAGCCACAACACCGTGTAGGAGCTGCGGCACGCTGCGATCTTTTGATCTTCAAATCTCAAGATCAAAAGTCGACAGCTCCTACAGGGATTGGTAATGAGCTGCATGTGCTATATGTACGACCTTTCTGCCAACTCACCGGGGATCTGCAATGCCACACCTGCACATGGAATACACCGCCAACCTGCCGCAGTTGAACGCCGACGTCGCGTTGATACGGCTTAACAACACCCTGGTGGGCTCCGGTCAGTTCGCGGCGGAGTTCGATATCAAGAGCCGTGCGGTCAAAGTCGAGACCTTCAAGGTCGGTACCGCTATGGCCGAGCGCGCCTTCGTCTATGTGAAGCTGGCGCTGCTCAGCGGGCGTTCGCCGCAGATCAAGAAGCAGTTGTCAGAAAGCCTGTTGGCAGTCTTGCAGGACCTGTGCGAATGGCCGGCCGGTGTCGAGGTGCAGCTGTGCGTTGAGCTGGTCGACATGGATCGCGAGTCCTACAGCAAAACCGCGATTGGCGTGTAGGACTCAGGCCGCTTCGAGTTCGCTGCACACCTTCACCACTTGCTCGCGCAACCACAGGTTGGCGCTGTCCTGATCAACGCTCTGGCTCCACTGCATGTCGAGGGTGAAGCCTGGCAAGCCGTTCGGTGCCTCACAGTGATTGAACACCGCTTCGTTGGTCAGCAAGCGCTGGATGCGGCGGGGCAGGGTGAGGATGAAGTCAGTCCCGGTGATCATTTTCAATGCCGCGCTGTAGCTGTTCGAGCGCGCGACGATCTGGCGTTTTTGCGCCTGCCGCGCGAGCCAGCCGTCGACCATGTTGGTGGTCGATGTCCACGGCGTCGGAAACACATGCCGACGTTCGGTAAAGGCCTGCAGGCTCAGGCGCGGTTCCAGTGGCGTGGCGCGTTTGTCGAAGACGCAGACCAGATCATCTTCCAGCAGCATCCGTGATTTCAGGTCAGTGTGATGGCGGTGGAAATTGGGACCGAAACTGATCACCAGATCAAGGCTGCCGTCGCGCAGTTCATCCGCCGGGACGTCGGTCTCGAACTTGTGCATGTTGACCATCACCGGTAAGTCATCGAAATCGAAACGTTTCAACAGGCGCGGCAGAATCAGTTGCTCGAAGTATTCCGGCGCGCAGATGTTGAAGGTGACGGCTTGCCGGGTCGGGTCGAACGTGGGGGCGCCGGCGTGGCACAGGTTGATGCTTTCGAGGATCTTCTGCACATGGCCATACATGGTGCTGGCCTTGTAGGTCGGGCGCATGCCGGTGCGGGTGTTGATGAACAGTTCGTCTTCGAAACTGGTGCGCAGTTTTTTCAAACAGTAACTGACGGTGGACTGGCTGACGAAAAGGGTTTCTGACACATCGGTAACGCTGCTTTGCTCATAAACAGCGATAAACACCATGAGATCCTGCATGTCGAGCTTTCGAAGCAAGTTACTGTTCAGCATCCGTTCTGTCTCGCTGTGCTCCTTGCGCTGAATCCGCGCAAACGTGTGCGAACGATCCTAACGGAACGATGGTGCCAGGACAAAGCCCTGTAGGACGTTTCACAGTCAGTTGTGGGACAGAAAGTTTTAGTAACACGACGTCGCTACTCAAACCGCTGAAAGATGGCCAGAAGCCTTTAGCTCGACGAGGGAAAGTGTCGGGCGTAATGCCTGGGATCGAAGCGCCACACCATCAACAGCATCACTCCCATCACAACGGTCAGCGACCACCAGGCCCACTCGAAACTCCCGAGCCAATCGCGGATCATTCCGGCCAGCAGCGGCGAAAGGCCGGCGATCAAGTAACCGATGCCCTGCACGAATGCGGTCAGCCCACCGGCACGTTGCGGGTTGTCGAGGTGATCGAGCGAGACGATCAGGCTCATCGGAAACAAACCGCCAATGCCCAGCCCTAACAGGCAGGGCCACAGCAGGCTGAGCTGTTGCGGGCTGAGGATCAGGCCGCAAAACCCGGCGATGATCAGCATCAGTAACGCCATCAGCATCACCCGCCGATCCCGGCTGCGATTGGCGATCGCGGGCACCACCAGGCCGGAAATCACCTCCATGGCCGTCAGAAAACCTAACAACAGCCCGGCGTCTTGTTCGCTCCAGCCTTTTTCCACGTAGTACGGCGCGAGCCAGGCCAGCACGCAGGTATAGGACGCCGTCCCCAAACCAAAGAAGATGGCCAGTAACCAGGCGCGGGAATGGGCAAACAACGAATCTTTCCTGGTTGCCGCCATCACCGTGGATGACAGTTGGCTGCGTTGCGACCACCAGAACAGCAACGCGAGCAATGCCAGAATCGCCCAGATGGCCAAACCGCTGCGCCAGCTCCCGGTCTGCACCATCACCAGCGGTGCGAACGAGGCCGCAATGGCGGCGCCGCCCATGATCGACGTGACATACAAGCCCATGCACAGAGCGACGTTGTCGGCGAAGCGCGATTTGATCAGCGCCGGCATCAATGCCTGAATCAGCGCAATGCCGAGGCCGGCGAACACGGCGCTGACGATCAGTTCGGCTGCCGATTCGATAAACAGCCGCGACAGCGTCGCCAGGCCAATGATCAGCAGTGACAGGAAAACCGTCCGTTGCTCGCCCAGCCGCTGACTGATGCCAATGCCGAAAAACATCGCCAGCCCCATGGCCATCACCGGCAGCATGGTCAGCAGTGACGCGACGCTGAAACTCAGCGGGATGTCAGCGCGAATGGCCGACAGTAACGGGCCGACCGCCGCCATCGACGGACGTAGATTGAGGGCGACGAGCATGATCGCGAGCATCAGCCAGACAGCGGGGCGAGCAGTGACGCGGACGTTTTCCATCATCAGACCTTTGAGCGGGGCCGACGATTAGGCGCGGAACCGTCTGCTTCGGGCAAACCAGAAAATCCACAGCCCTTTTTAAAAATCAAATACCGATCCCTGTAGGAGCTGTCGAGTGCAACGAGGCTGCGATATTTTGATCTGGCTTTAAAGATCAAGATCAAAAGATCGCAGCCT